>NZ_JUEE01000260.1:0-29007 GCF_000802135.1 Desulfosporosinus sp. BICA1-9 | reverse complement strand
TGGCCTGAACACTATCCAAAAGAAGTGTTCAGAGGCGAAGGGGGAAACCTCAGTTAAGGTTGAAAGACGAGTAGACCCTGACTATTGTAATGGGGTGAAAAGGAAGAGACCCGAGAGGAAACTCGATGACGGAGAAACCCACACTGAGTATCGGTGAGATGCAAGGGGAAAATTGCCTGGGTCAGTGAGACGTGAGGGCTAGGGAAGCCGTAATCCACCGAGAAGTAAACAGGAATAGCCAGAGGGATGCAACATCCCAAAACCGCGGAGAGGAACGTAAACGTGAACAAACAGAAATGGTACTCTCTTATCGACAAAGTATATCGGGTAGAGAATTTAGAAAACGCTTGGAAGCAGGTTAAAGCGAATCGTGGAGCAGCAGGCGTTGACCTTAAATGGTTTGAAAAGATTGGTTTTGTCAGTCTGTTAGGTGTTTACGAAAATCTTTGTGCTAAAAAGGCGAACTGATGGAAGAGCCGTGTGCGATGGTCCGCATGCACGGTTCCGTGAGAGGGGCGAGTAATCGCCCCTACTCTATATTTGTTGAGAGACAAGGGGAAGATTGTAAGGAGTATACGATACATTACAAAATGCAAAAAAGCTTACGGAATACAAGGGATTCTTACCTAAAAGGTGAGAATCCCTTGCTTATTAAAAGCATATGGAGTTTTTGATTACTTGATTAAAATGGTGTGTTCCTAAACTCGCGCGGCGTTACTCCAACATTATTGCGGAAATTGACCACAAAATTTGATTCTGCAGAAAATCCGCATTCGACGGCGATTTCCTTGATCTGAAGGGTTGTTTTCTTTAGTAGCATCTTTGCATGGTTTAATCGGGTTTTTACTACATACTCATATGGGGAATAACCGGTATCCTTTTTAAAGTTTCTGGCAAAATGGAAAGGACTTATATTCACATAGGAAGCAATAACTTTAAGATTGAGCTTTTCTTTAAAGTTAGTCTCGATAAATGCCATAGCTTCTAAAACAGGGTCAAATTTATCAGGTTTCGGTACAATGAAATCATAAGAGAGCATGAGTAATTCCGAAAGCATCCTCTGGATATAACATGACATTAAGGGCTCGGAAAGGGGGCTACATGCCCTTGCATCTTCGAGGATCATATTCAGATACTTGGGTATTATTAGACAATTACTCAAAGGGATGACACATCCGAAACGATCATAAATCAGTTCAAATAGTTCCTTGCTAATGTTACCGTCATAATGAAGCCACAACGTCGTCCATCCGGTATTCGTATAATATCGATGTGGCCTATAACAGTTGACAATTACTAAATCATTTTCTTTGGCTGTATATACTCTGTCATTATAACAGACCGTTCCTTGACCTTTTACTATAAACATAAGAAGGTAACTGTGGTATTTGTCCCTTTCTACATAGTAGTTATGATCACAGGAGAATTTGCCTGTACATATTAGATGAAAGAAAAGAGATTTTGCCAGGTTACTGGGCGTGAAAAAGTAATATTCCGATTCTTCAAGTACTCCTTTTTCATGCACCCTCATAATGAAGCCCCCTCACGATAATTCAATAGCAAGATTTCGAAATACATCAGCAACATAAAGTAATGAAAGGTTATGAAATCAGTATATAATATGAATTAAGACCAAGCAAGATTTACCCCATAAAATTTGATGATGCCATTAGGCGCTCGGGAATGGGAGAAGAGGGGTGGGTATTAAGTAATTATCGTTTGTTACAGAGTTGGATTAGAGCCTGTTAAGAAATGGTAGTCTGTTTATCTAAGGTCAGAAGGTAGGGAAGAACATGTTAATTGTAGGCGAACTTATTAATACTAGTCGAAAAGCAATTAGTGAGTCGGTTGATAACGGTGACGCACAGTATATTAAGAAGATAGCGATCGAACAAGTAGAAGCCGGGGCGGATTATTTGGATGTAAATTGCGGAACTAAGGTCTTTCGTGAAAAGGAAACAATGGAATGGCTCATAAACACAATCCAAGAAGTGGTTCAGGTCCCGCTATGCATAGATAGCCCGAATTCTGAGGTTCTAGAAGCGGGTCTAGCGTTATGTAAGTATGGACAGCCCATGATTAACTCGATTACTGATGAGAAGGAACGTTTTCAAAAAGTCATCCCCTTAGTATCTAAGTATAAAGCTAAAATTATTGCACTATGCATGGACGATACGGGAATTCCAGAAACGGCTGATGGCCGTATGAGGATACTTAAAAGTTTATATGTGAATCTTCAGGCTAGTGGGGTTCCGGATTATGATATGTATGTTGATCCACTTGTAATGCCGATCAGTAGTGTTGAAACAGCGGGAATGGAGGTCCTGGATACTATTAAGGCGATAAAGACAGAATATCCGAATGTACATTTTATGTGTGGGTTGAGTAATGTTTCTTATGGGCTGCCGAACCGGAAAACATTGAACCGACTATTCGTGGTTCAAACTATGACATTGGGCATGGATGGTTATATATTAAATCCTACTGACAGGGGAATGATGGGAACAATTTTTGCTACCCAAGCTTTAATGGGGCAAGATTCATATTGTATGCGTTACTTGAGTGCGCATAGGACGGGTTTATATGAGGAGCAGCAAAAAAGTTAATTATGACAATCACTGTTATAAAGCTAAATGTAAACTATTTTTTAATTACGAGAGGAGTTAAACACTATGAATCATCGTGAAAGGGTATTAGCGGTTTTAAATAAGAAGCTACCGGATCGAGTACCTATGGATTTATGTAACTCTGCGAGCTTTATTAATGACCCGGCTTATTTTGCCTTAAAAAAATATTTAAATATTGAGGGTGATATTGAGCAGTTTCGCAAAAATTTCACAGCAAACTATTATGATCAGCGTGTGTTAGAAGCCCTAGACATTGATTTTCGCCACGTTGGGCTAAAACCACCTACGGGTTACCAAAATAAAACCTACGTTGATGGCTCTTTCTCTGATGAATGGGGTGTTGTATATAGGTTATTAGGAAACGAAAGAGCTATCGTAAAATATCCTTTAATGGAAGCAGACGAGAGTGATCTTGATAAATATTCATGGCTTGATCCATATGCTCCCGGACGTACTGAGGGTTTAGCCGAACGTGCACGAGATTTGTACGAAAATACAGATTATGCTGTTGCTGCACATGCTGCACATAATTATGGTTTTTTCGATACGGCTTGGATTATGAGGGGATTTGATAACTTCCTAGTTGACCTTATGATTAATAAGCCATTTGCCAAGCATTTATTAGGGAAAATTCTCGATATATTTTTAGGATTACATGAGGTGTATCTAAATGCAGTGGGCCCAAATATTCATACGATAATATTTTGTGAAGACTATGGGATGCAGAATGCTCCATTTATCTCTCCTGCGTTATATAAAGAAATGTTACAACCGTTCCATAAAGAACTTTTCGCCTTTATTAAAAAGAAGGCACCTCAGGTTAAAATAATATTCCATAGTTGTGGGGCTGTTTATCCATTGATTCCTTTGTTAATTGAAGCAGGAATTGATGTTTTGAATCCTATCCAGCATACGGCTCAGGGAATGGATCCGCTCAAAATAAAGAAGGAATTTGGATCTGAAGTTATATTTCATGGTGGGATAGATGTTCAGCATGCTCTATCTGGAAGCGTAGAGGGTGTGGAAAAAGAAGTTAAAAATATGATTGACGTATTAGGACAAAACGGTGGTTATATCGTGGCGCCTGCCAATGTCGTTTCGGGAGAAACTCCTCCTGAAAACATCGCGAGTCTATACAGGATGGCAGCAAACTATGGCACGTATGATTTGAAATAATAGGTTAGGCTATGGTTATATATTTTAAAATAGAAAAGGAGTCGAAGAAATGCAAATCCTAGATGAAATTAAAGAAGCACTTATGAGCGGAGATGCCAATCAAGTTCGGGAGCGAGCCACTAAAGCACTGGAAGCAGGCCTAGATCCGGTTACGATTATCAATGAGGGGTTTATTATGGCTATGAATGTTATCGGAACTAAGTTTAGAAATAATGAAATTTATGTGCCTGAAGTATTAATTGCCGCTAGGGCAATGCATGCTGGACTGGATATAGTTAAACCCCTTTTGACTGGCGATGCCCAGCAAGGGAAAGGAACTGTATTAATTGGTACTGTGAAGGGGGATCTTCACGATATCGGGAAAAACTTGGTTATTATGATGTTGCAGGGTGGCGGTTTTGAAGTGGTTGATTTGGGAATAGATGTTTCGGCAGAAAAGTTTGTGGAGGCTGTTGAACAAAACAAGCCGGATGTCGTAGCAATTTCTGCCTTATTAACCTCAACAATGACAAATATGAAGACTGTTATTGATGAGTTAGCCGCTTATCGCGATAAGGTGAAAATAATTGTGGGCGGTGCCCCGGTTACGCAGAATTTCGCTGATCAGATTGGTGCCGACGCTTATGCTCCGGATGGTGCCTCGGCGGTAGAGAAGGTTCGTGAACTTATAGGTATAGTCTAAAATAGTGTTTTACCTCTATGCAGTAGGGAATTTCCCATAACAGAGCAACTCGTTAGATGCCATAAACGCCTGTCAACGTTGATTGAAACGTGGATGGGCGTTTTTACATGTGTTGGTTGGTTGCGCACACAATTGGGATCTTTATCTGAGAGGTGCGCATTTTACTTCTCGACCCACGTGTGGAAGGGCAAGATTGGGAAGCTGAATTTCACCTGAAGATCGTGGAGGCGGCAGGTAATCGGGTCCTGATGAGACTAATGATTAACCTAGAGGAAGTAACCGACCTCAACTCAACCATTAGGACGCAAGGGCAAGAATCCTCCCCATTTCAATGAGGAGGATTCTTGCCCGTTACTATTTGTCGGTCGATATTTCTGATAATAATGGTATTTAATAGGGATTTATGTTATGTCAACAGTCTTCCTCAGTGCTTGGCTATCCGTGGTGGCCTCGATGATCCGGATGATATTGCTTGCTGCTTCCGGTTTGACCATTAGTTCAGCACCGTTGACAATAACATATTCGCCTCCCGTCTGAAAATTGGAATTCTCGGGGACTTATAATTTAAAAAACTTGATGTTTTCTTCAAGGTCTTCAGCCATTTTCGCTAACATGGTTGCTGCATCGCGAATATCCTCCATCGAAGCATCTTGCTCCTCAGTCATCGAGACAATACTTTCCATACTATAGGCGATTTCCTGAGGGATGTCGGCTACTACCTTGATTGCAGTTACCATGCCATTAAGTTGAAGGCCTATTTCCCTGACCGCAGCAGCAGCTTGTCTAGCTAAGGCGGTAAAGTCATTAACCCCTTGAGAGATATCTTGAAAGGCTTGACCAGCTGCATTGGCCATTGCTAGTCCTTCATGAACCGTTGACTTACCTTCCTCAGCCACTTTAACGGCTATGGTGGTTTCGTGTTTGACTTGACCGATTAAATTACTTATTTGGCCGGCAGCTACGCTTGATTGCTCAGCAAGTTTCCGAACCTCGTCGGCAACCACGGCAAACCCCCGTCCTTGCTCACCGGCTCGCGCGGCTTCGATGGCAGCATTAAGAGCAAGCAAATTGGTTTGCGCGGCAATATTCGTGATCAGAGTCAGGATTTGGTCAATTGCTACTGTCTTCTTGCCCAAACTATTGGTTACATCGGCGATGTGGTTAACTTTTTGCTCAATTGACAGCATTTGTTTGACAGCCTTTTGAACGACCAAATCTCCGTTGGCAGCTTTAGCTACGGTGGCCCGGGAGCCATCCGCGACTTTGTCAATATGCCTGATGATCTCAGTAATCTGGTCGGTAACATGTGTGGAGGCCTTATTTGTTGCTTCAAGGCTGGCAAGCCTTTCCTTAATTCCGTTCGTCACGTCCTGAATTGAAGAAGCGATATGTCCGGTAGCCTGACGTCCCTCGTCGGCACTGGCTGTGAGTTCCTCCGAGGATGCTGCAAGTTGTTCGGAAGAACTCACAAGGCCTTGAATGATTGATTTTAGTTGTGTTGTCATGGTATTAAGATTTCTTGTCATTGCCCCGAACTCGTCCTTGGATCTGGCGTTCAGAGTGGTACTGAGATCTCCGGAGGTAATTAATTCAGCCATCCCATTAACTCGCTGAATGTTTTTAACGATGTAATAGCTGTACCAATAGAAGATTACCCCGCACACCAGGGCAGCGCAAATGATGAGGGCAAGCATACGGTATAAGAGGGCCTGGAGTGGAGAGAGAAGCTCTGCTTCGGAAATATCGGCAGCCAAGATCCACCCCAAGTTAGGGACTTGGGCATGATAAACCCGACGCGCTCCATTATTAGTATAAGAAAAACTGCCATCCTTGTTCAAAAGCATGGTCTTCGCGCCAACCTGCAGACTTAGGTTTGAATCTTCAGTGATTATTTCTTTGAGAATTTTGTTTTGGTCAGGACCTGCTAAGTAGGTTCCGTCGGTGTCGAGAAGATAAAAATTGGCTTTGACCTCCATCTGCATGCCTTTGATGATCTGTTGTAAAGTGACAAAATCAAGATCCCCTGTGGCGACACCTTGAAATTTACCCTGGGCATCAAAGAAAGGCGCGCTGACTGTCATCATTGGGCCCTTTGTGACTTTACTGTAAAAGGGGCCGGTCCACACCGACTTGTTTTTGCTCTCGCTGGCAGCTCTATACCATTGTTGAGACGGGTAATCATATTGGTCAGTCGAATATTCCTCCGTGTAAGTGGGCAGGCCTTGATTCTTATAGACATATGGCCCGAAGTATTTCAGATCGGCCTTGAAAGCATAAGGTTCGAACCAGATACCTGTACCAAAAGTAACGTCGCTGACTGTCACTACGCGTTGGAGCAGATCCTCATACCCTTTGGCATCGAATTTATGACTGCTTGCTTCGACTGTCCTGGCGAGGCTCTGCACCAGCGTGTCATGGGCAGTAAGGTTTTTACTCATATCTTCAATGGTTTTGTCAAGCTGGGCGTGGATGCTGTTTTCAATTTCCCGATTCAATAACGTTTTAGAGAACTGGTAGCTGACACCTGCTATAACAACTAATGTCAGAATGATTAAAGGCAAAACAGTCATTAAAGTCTTGAACTGAATACCAGCAAAACGGGAATTCCGGCTTCTCCAGTTTCCTCGACCGGCAATCCCGAGAATTTTGCCTTTGAAAGCAGTTGATATACTGCTAAAACGGGAATTCTTGACTCTCAAATTAGTTATTTTTCATCACACCTTAACCACGTTCTTAAATAAAATAATCCTTTAGATTAAAAGGATTATTTTATTTCGCAGGGCAGCTGTTTGCAATTTCATTAAATTATATGAAAACTATGCTTTGCCGTTAGACCCGCATAAGCTGATTTTATGCTCAACTACTTGTCCTACTGCTTCGCGTACCTTGAGAACGGCTTTCCAGGGTTCCTGTTCCGTAATCAATGTTTCAGCCATGGATTTGGCCCAAGCTACTTTTAATTCTGTGCCGACATTGACCTTGGCAATACCTTTCTTGATCGCCTCTCGGATCATGTCATCAGGAATTCCCGAACCGCCGTGGAGAACCAGCGGTACCTTAACCAGGGAGCAAATTTTCTCAATCAGAGAGAAATTGATGTTCGGTGGGAATTTATACAAGCCGTGGGCGGTGCCTACAGCAGGAGCAAAAGTATCTATTCCGCTCTCAGTTACCAGCTTTAAAGCTTCGACAGGGTCAGCTAGGCCCATGTCCGGATTACCGGTTTCTTGTGCATCTTCAATTCCCCCGATATGTCCCAATTCCGCTTCGCTCGTAGCACCTTGCGCACGTGCCAACTCAACAGTTTTCCGGGCAAGGGCAATATTTTCATCTAAAGGGAGCGCGGAGGCATCAATCATTACTGAGGTAAAACCATGAGCCAGTGCCCATTCAATCCACTGCAGGCTGTTGCTATGGTCGAGGTGCAAAGCGACGGGCACTTTAGCTGCTTTGGCAGCTTCTTGAGCCATAGCCGCCGCAGCAATATCCCCGATTTTCTCCAGATAGATGGGACTAATCTGGAGAATTACCGGAGAATGCTGTTTTTCAGCAGTTTCAATTATGGCCTGCAATATCTCTAAGTTATGGAAGTTGAAGGCTGGTACAGCGTAATGTCCTTGCCTAGCCTTATTGAGCAAATGAATAGATGGTTCTAACATTGGATTTCCTCCCTAAAAATTTAATGTAGGAATTTTCTTAAAACTCCCTCTTGACAGAGCAATACTAACATACTAGAATTATACTTATAAATATGCAATATTGCAATATTTAAAATAACAATATTGCAATATTACTTCTTGAAACCCTTCCCTGCCTTTCCACTTTAGAAACGTAATATTACACTCGATGACTTAGCATCAATTACATATAGTTATACTATTAATCCCGCATACATGAGAAACATCGGAATACTTGTTCTTAATTTCATTCACTCTTGACGATAAACTTTGTTTAATATAATCTGGATCATATATGTAATATTGCAATATTGTGTGGTAAGGAAGTTGATGAAATGGAATTAAACAAAACGGAGTCTATACCTTTACATTATCAATTAACAACGACTTTACGGGATGCCATCAGGGATGGAGTCTGGAATTTGGGAGATGTTTTTCCTACCGACAAGGATTTAATGGTTCAGTATGGCGTTAGTAGTACAACTGTCAGGCGCTCCGTGGGGCAATTAGTTCAAGAAGGATTGCTCGATCGCAAAGCTGGAAAAGGAACATTTGTCAAGAATAAGCCTGTAGAAGAAACGTTGGGACTACTGACGGGTTTCTTTGAAGAAATGGCCATCCGTGGGTTTTCGCCGAGCGCCGACTTGATCAATCTCTGTCCCATAGAGGTAACTGCTAAAGAATTGGAAAGAGTCCCTGAGTTAGGCATCTTTAATAAGCAAAAGCTGTTTCTGATCGAAAAGGTACAAAAACTAAATAACGAGCCTATTGCTTACCTGCAAAGCTACTGGCCATATGAATATGGCTCTCGGATGGCCGCCTCTGACCTAACGGAAACTGGTCTGTACGCTATCGCTGCCAAAGAATTGGGCCTGGTCTTAACCAAGGCGGAACAAACTATTGGCGCGGGAATTGCCCACAAAAAGGTGGCGCAGTATCTAGGAGTTAGAACTGGTTTCCCCATCCTCACTATGAATCGTATTGGCTACTGTGGCGAACAACCTGTAGAACTCTCGCTTAACTCATATCGCGCAGATAGATACAAGTACAAGGTCTTGCTACAGCAGAACACCGGCAGAAACATAGAAGGTCTTTTCTTCTCATGATGGATAACCTATGTTGGTAAATCTGTGTAAATTTGACCAGAGTGAAGGTTACAGCGACTGCTATTTTCTGAAATTTTTATAAATTATGAGTACTTAGATCAGGACATAACACCTAATTCATGCTTTTTCTCACAATCACACTTTGTTACCGCACTGAGCTATACTGTGCTGGTAAGGATCGTCAGTCGTTTAAATCAAAACAAAGTTGCTTTAGGGGGGTGATTATGCGGTTCCTATGAGTACGTCACGAACTCAGCAATACTTAGGAGACCGGAGAGGGTGGTATCCGGTGAAAATTGCTCGTAATCAAATGTCATGGGGATTTTGCGAGGATCCGCGGCGTAGGTGGGACCTAGAAGGGGAAATATCGTAACTATATCAGCAAAGAAGGTGTATACAAAGGATGTAGTCAATTGTCTAGAGGCAATCGGCTACAAAGTAGGTCGAACGCCCATAGTAAAAGCGGTGGAATTGAACCAGCGCGGGTGGATCCCGGCTGTTTTGAACAGAAAGCAGCCGGGCATGGTACCACCGAGATGTTTTTGCCCCCTGCATAAAGAACTCTTTCGTTTTATTAAGAAGAAAGCTGATTCCTTAGCAAGTTGCTTTAGAAATTATATCACGAAATTGATAACAAATCATATGTCGGATAGGTTAAACTAAAACAATGAGAATTCGGAAGGGGTTAAGAGTATGTTATTCAAAAAGTTAATTAGCTTGACCATGATATGCTCACTGTTAATTTTAGGCACTGTTGCTTGCGGAAAAAGCAATACCACTCCCACTACTGGTCAAGGCGATAGTAAGAGCCAAGAACCGGTAACCATCACGTTTGTGAACTGGGCCTCTGCTGAAGAAGCGACCAAACAAATGACACTAAATAACATCAGTGAATTCGAGAAACAAAATCCGACTATTAAAATCAAGAATGTGCCAATGCCTTTTAGCGATATTTTAAATCAGTTAACGATCATGAATAACGCGGGAAACGCGCCGGATATTGCCCAAATTACTAATGGCGACGGCATGAGCTTAGCTTACATGGGGGCATTGGAGCCGACTGATAACCTTCTGTCGTCAGCATTCAAGGCCGACCTGAATAAGACGGTCTACGACTTGGGTATAAAGGATGGTCAGCACTATCCAATTCCTTGGGCAGGACAGCCAATGGGTTTTTGGTATAACAAAAAGTTGATGAAAGATGCTGGCTTGGATCCAAACAACCCACCCAAAACATTGGACGAACTAAACAAAGCCATGGAGATAGCCAAGCAAAAGTTGCCTAGCAGCGTCGTGATGCTGCAAATTGATACAACGATCCGAACTATGGGGTTAGAGCAAGAATGGCCACTGATGAACGCCTATGGGGCAATTAGTGAGAATAAGGTCCAAGCGAGCAAAATGGGACCTTATGCTGAATGGTTACGAAATTTACTGCAAAAAGGCTATACTCTGCCGGGTAAAAAATTAGGGGAATTCAGAGCTTTAGCCGCCCAAAACAACTTGCTTTTTGGCATTGATCAGCCTTGTTTTAAAGGGATTGTCCAAGCTTATGACAAGTCCAACAAAATGAGTGATGAGGCGTTCAATGAAATGTGGGCAGTGACAACTATGCCTGTCGGTGCAGATAAGAAGAGTTATTCCGTTCCGGGTGACCACAACTTAGTCATCTTAAAGTCCTCCAAGCATAAGGAAGCGGCGGCGAAATTCGCAGAGTTCTTAGCTGGCGATAACTATTCACTTAAAAACTACGTGCTTCCTACAGGATTCGTACCAGTAGTTAATAGTTCTAGCCAACGCTTCCCAGACGCATTTAAGGACCCGTCACTTAAAGCCTTTAGCGAAAAGATACTGCAAACTGAAGTTCGACCACCCTGGGGACCTGACTACAGTAAGTATGCTACTGATGTAATGACTAGCATGCAGGAGATAATTACCACAAAAAAACCCATTCCAGATATTCTTAATAGTTTGCAAACAAAGCTGCAGAACTATAAGTGATCCTAGCTAGACATAGCCTTTTCCGGGGACCGGCAAGCGGGTTATCCCGCTGCCCTCCCCCCGTCATTCCCTAAGCTCTAGTGCGATTACAAAAGATTTACATTGAAGACTTTTGCTGCTGCTTGACATTCAAGCCCAGCATTAATAGTTACTTTTAATCCCTTAGGGTTTAATAAGAAAGGAATGAAAGGTGTAAAATATGACTAAGAGTAATTCAAAGATCGGTCTAGCCTTCTTTGTCAGACCCCAATTTGATGTGGATCTGGCTAAGGATTTCTTCCACAATGTTCAAGTGGCCCTAGAACGGGCAAGTATTGCCACTCAAGTGTTTGAGCAGCCTGTTTCCACAGATGCCGAAGCATTATCTCTCGCGGAATCGATCAACAACTGTCAGGATTTGCATGCTCTAATTATAGTGCAGGGAACTTTCTGCGATGCCTCTTTGATCCTTAATCTGTCTAGTAATATCAACTTACCTATTTTGATTTGGGCGACCAAGGAGGAAGCTACGGGTGGGCGCTTGAGCCTTAATTCTTTCTGCGGTCTCAACTTGGGAGCACACGCGCTCGTAAATGCCGGTATCAAATTTAAAGGAGTTTATGGTAGTCCTGATTCCCCAACGATTATGAAGAAAGTCACGGCTTTTGCCCGGGCTGCCGGAGCTGTCAAGTGGCTGAAAGGAAAACGCATAGGGCTGTTCGGGCACCGGCCCTCAGGTTACTATCCATCAAATTTTAATGAAATATTGTTGCGTAAACAATTTGGAATTGCCGTCGAGTATATACCGCTCAGTGAAATATTCTCTCGGGCTCAAGAGATTGAAATCAAAGACATCCAGCCATTTACCGGTAATTTGTCCGGAGTGGAAAACTTAGAAATGAGCGCTACTACTAAATCGGTTCAGGCCTATCTGGCGCTTAAAGAACTAGTTGCCCAGAAAGCTCTTGACGCAGTCGCTGTGGAATGTTGGCCGGAATTTATGGCGAATTTTGGAGGAGCCGTGTGTTATGCTCTCAGTCGTCTGAACGATGAGGGTATCGTAGCTGCCTGTGAGGCAGATGTTAATGGAGCAGTGACAATGCTCATCGGGTCCTACTTCTCTTCCGAAGCTAACTTTATTGCCGATTTAGTCGGTGCCGAAGAGGAACAAAACCAGTTGATTTTTTGGCATTGCGGTAATGGACCTCTCTCACTGATTGCCCCAGGTACAAACCCTATAGCCGGGATTCATCCGAACCGTAAGATTCCTTTAGGAGTACATTTCCCCTTAAAAGGCGGCCCGGTGACAGTAAGTCGGTTAAGTAGTGATCGTAATGGAGACCTGAGACTTTTGCTTGGATCCGGAAATGGTATTGAAACAAATCTGCTGTACAGCGGCAACAGCTTGCCTGTTCAAATTTCCGGCTCTGTGCAGGATACTTTGGACACAATCTTGTACGAAGGAGTCGAACATCACTATATTGTGACTTATGGAGATTTTACTAGTGAATTTAGAGAACTAGCAGAGCTTCTCGGGTTGCGAATGATTAATTTCTAACGGAGGAACACAATGTCTAAAAAGCGGGAAGAAATTGCTATTAAGGAACAGAGACTGCAAAGTCTGTTAAAAGAAAATCAGCTTGATGGTATTTGTCTCTCCCGAGCAGCCAATTTTGCCTGGTTGACCGCTGGGGGCAATAACCGGGTTGTTTGGAGTCAAGAAACAGGAGCTGCTGCTTTGGTGGTTGTTGAGGGCCGTAAGTTCCTCGTCGCCCCCAAAAATGAAATCGAAAGGTTAATGAAGGAACAGGCCGCAGATGCAGGTTTTGAGCCTTGGACTTATGAATGGTATGAGGATCGGCAACAGGCAATTCAAAAATTAGTGGGTAGTAAGAAAATTGGTTCTGATATTCCTATGGGCAATTGGCCGGTGATCGAGGCTGAGCTCAAGAGGCTCCGCTTCAGCTTGACCGTCCATGAGGTGGAGAGGGCTGAGAAGCTGGCGGCGATCTGTTCAGTCGAACTGGCTGCTACCTGCGAGGCAATTGTTCCTGGCTGTTCGGAATGGAATATTCAGGCTGAACTGTCCAGCCGGTTACTCAACCAAGGAGTACGAGCCAATGTGCTGTTGGTAGGAGCAGATGAGCGAACAAATTTCCGGCATCCGGTACCTGAACCAAACAGAGTGTGCCACTATGTTATTATTGGTCTGGTTGGTGAACAAGGTGGTCTGCATCTGGCCTTATCTAGGTCGGTTTATTTCGGAACGGTTCCGGAAGCTTTGCGACAGAACTATGAAAGTTGCTTGGCTGTAGAAAGGGCATTTTGGGAAAACAGTATTGTGGGTGCCGACAGTCAGCAGATATATCAGCAGAGCATTAAGACTTACACAGATGTCGGACATCACGAGGAGTGGAAATGTCATCACCAAGGGGGTGCCATTGGCTATGCTCCACGTGAGTTCAGGGCAGGTGAAGGTGGGCAGGAGGTCATTCAAGCCGATCAGATGATGGCCTGGAATCCCACAGTAGAGAACACCAAGTGCGAGGATACTTGCTTAGTTACGCCAACCGGACTCAAACTGTTAACAACAGTACCCTCATGGTGGCCAACCATAACGGTCAAAGTGGGTAACAGCAATATTCAACGCCCACTCATTCTCGAAAAGAACATTACTATTCATGCATAAAGGGATACCCATAATTTAGACTAGTTGTAACCTGATCCATCAGCATTGGGATGAATGGAACTACACCCCGGATAAAATACAGTTTGTTACTAATACTATATTTTTAAATATTGTAATATTACAATATTTAAAAATATTTGCCTGGCGTGCAACCCTATCCGCTCCGAAAGAAAAAGAAGACTTAATCCGTAATCGTTTGGGCATAAGTTTTAGTAAGATATTTTAAACCTTCTGACCCAATTCATTAAATTTAGATTAACTTGGGAGGGAAAATAATTGGCAGGAGTTAAGTTGCAAGGTGTCTCGAAAGTCTACGGCACTACAACAGCTGTAGAGCCGACAGATCTCGAAATTAAGGATGGAGAGTTTCTGGTCCTCGTCGGACCTTCCGGATGTGGAAAGACGACAACTTTGCGGATGATCTGCGGGTTGGAGCTACCATCCGCGGGTAACATTTTCATCGGTGAACGCAATGTTACGAAGCTTGAACCAAAAGATCGGGATATAGCTATGGTTTTCCAGAGCTATGCCTTATATCCTCATAAAAATGTTTATGACAACATGGCTTTCGGTTTACGTATCAGAAAAAGGCCCAAGCAGGAGATTGATGCAGCAGTTAGAGAGACTGCCGAGATGCTGGGCATATCGCAGTACCTTGATCGTTTCCCCAAAGAATTATCCGGCGGACAACGGCAAAGGGTTGCTTTAGGACGGGCCATTGTCAGGCATCCCCAGGTTTTCTTAATGGACGAGCCTCTAAGTAATCTTGATGCCAAACTGCGCGTCCAGACTAGGGCGGAACTGATTAAGCTTCACCAAAAGCTCAAAACTACGGTCATTTATGTAACTCATGATCAGATCGAAGCCATGACGATGGGCTCACGCCTCGTAGTGATGAAGGACGGATTAGTCCAACAAGTTGGTTCCCCCAAAGAAATCTATGGTTACCCGGCCAGCAAATTTGTCGCGGGTTTTGTCGGGTCACCACCGATGAATTTCATCAAGGGTACAGTGGAAGTTATCGGCAATAACCTGAATTTTCAGGCTCCAGATCTTACAATCGAGCTGCCTCTTCAAGAGAAATCGACATGGAACGGGAAATCTGAGGCCTTCTTGGGAATTCGTCCGGAAGGGCTTACCCAAGTCGACCCGACTGAGACCAAGAACTGCCTGTTGTGCAAGGTCGAGGTTGTGGAACATATCGGAGCAGAGATTATTATCCATGCTAGGCTAGGTGACGGTGAGGAAATTGTGATCAAGCAAAATGGATATGAAGAGGAACCTCAGGTAGGATCCATAGTTAAAGTGAAACCTCATCAGGGAAATATTCACTTGTTTGATGCGCTTAGCCAACAGAGGATCATGACTACGACGGTTGTCGACGGTAAGATGTTTTAGTTAGAAAAGCTAGATATGCGGATGGCATAGGAGGGGAGTTGCAATGGCGAATCGACTGAAAAGCCAGGATAAACCCAGGGGGATGAGAAAGATACTGATACCGCTTCATGTAAAATTAATCTTTCCTTCAGTTTTTGTCCTTGGGCTTGTCATACTTTATCCTTTGGTAAGTTCTTTAGTACTGTCCTTATTTAATTATGAGTTAACAAGACCTGATGAGATGAAGCTCAGTGTTCTCAAGAATTACGGCATGATGATCGACGATGATGTCTTTTGGTTGTCCTTAAAAAACACTTTGGTATTTACGGGTGTTTCTGTTGGAGTCAGTCTGATTGTAGGCTTAATCGGGGCAATCACCCTGGATCAGTTACCGAAACGTTTAGCCGGGTTACGGGGAGTAATCTTGGTTCCCTGGCTTATTCCCGGCGTAATAGTAGGTTTCTTGTTTATGCTGATTTTTGATGTCCAAGTAGGGGTAGCTAATGTGATCTTAGAACGTGCCGGAATTATCAAGACATTCTTGCCCTGGCTGATGGATGATCAGTTAGCCGAGATTGCGGTAATTATTGCCAATATATGGAATCAAGTTCCGTTCTACATTTTGATGTTTACGGCCGGTCTCAAGGCAATTCCAGCAGAGACTAAAGAAGCTGCGATCGTTGAAGGGGCAGGGCGGTGGCAGGAATTCGTTCACGTCACATTACCACACTTGCGCGGGATTCTAATCATCACCAGCTTATTAATGGTTATCCGTAATTTCAATAACTTTCCTTTAATCTACACCATGACTGGTGGTGGCCCGGTCTACTCCACGACGACTTTTGTCATCTATATTTACCGTCTCGCCTTTGAACAGTTCAATATCGGTTATGCCTCTGCTGTTGGTGTTGTCTGGTGTCTGGTGTTATTGGGGCTTTCAAGTCTCTATATAAAAGTTCTTACTAAGCAGGATTCATTGTAATCATTTTTAGCGGAAGAATAGTGTAAGAGGGGGTTAATGGATGTTTCGACGGCGATTATCATTGGGCTGGGCTGCATTTGTGTGGGGCTCAGTGGCAATTATCATGATTTGGACCTTGTTTCCGATCTTCTGGATGTTATCGACTTCCTTTAAAACGAACTTGGATGTCTTTAAGATGCCTCCGGAAATATGGCCTTCGCACCCGACTTTGGAGAATTACATTGGCTTAGCTTCGGGAATCAACCCAATTCCTCGCTTTTTCTTTAATAGTTTTCTCACTGCTTTATTAACAGTTGTCTTGACCATTGTGCTAGCCACCTTTGCGGGATATGCCTTATCCCGTCTAAAGTTCCGGTTCCGCGACCAAATACTCGTGAGTGTGCTGGTGACGCAGATGTTTCCTTTAGTTGTCATGCTGGCTCCACTTTACCTCCTTTATGTAAAAGCTCATTTACTGAACACTTACTTGGGCATGGTCATCGCTTTCACCTCCTTTGCACTACCCTTCGGGATTTGGATGATCAAAGGATTTATCGATTCAGTTCCGGTAGAAGTCGAACAAGCTGCGATGGTCGACGGATGCAGTCGTATGCAAGCAATGCGGCTTGTAGTGTTGCCTCTGATAACTCCCGGGATTGTGGCTACAGGTATCTTTGCCTTCCTCGATGCTTGGAATAACTTACTCTTTCCCTTAACACTTACTAATGAAATCGCCATGAAAACCCTGCCAGCCGGGATGGTTATGGCCTTCTCCGGACAGTTCAAAAGTGACTGGAGCGGGATGATGGCGGCATCCTTCATTACCACACTTCCTGTGCTCATCATTTTCATCCTCCTGCAACGCTATCTCGTCGAAGGTCTGACCGGGGGCGCTGTGAAAGGCTAGTATTATGCTTGAAGGTATTTTGTCAGCGGTTTTGGTAGGTGTCCTGCTCAGCTTGGCAAAGGTTTGTTTATCCGAAGTACCAGTTATCTTTTTTAGTATGGCTCTGATGGGCGGAACTCATCTTATCTTTCTCGTTGTGTTAATAATACGGCGCCAAGGCAGTATGATCTGGGCAGCTGGTAAACGTTGTCCGGAGCTGATTTTGGTAGGCTTTCTGGCTGCCGTCCTGAACCTGATGCAGAACTGGGGGCTAAAGCTTAGTTCACCAGCCAATGTTTCCATTCTGCTACGAGGAGATTTGTTCTTTAGCCTCATCATTGGGTATGTTATCTGGAAGCAGAAATTGCATCGCCTGGAGTGGGCAGGGATGGGTGCTATGCTTATCGGTGTCAGCCTGGTTCTGCAAATCTCTTGGCGGGAAGTCCGCATAGGCTCTGGAGGCGATATTTTAATCCTAGGAAGTGCTCTTTTGTTGGCAGTAAATGCCGAGATTATCAAACATAGGCTGGGCCAGGTCGAAGGTATTTTGGTGGCTTATTTTAATTCCGGGATGTGTTTTATCGTTTTCTTGGGAGGATCAGCTTGGATGGAAGAGCTAAGAGCTTTGCCCAAGGTCAATATGGGGATATGGTTGTTGGTTTTGATAAGCATTCTCTTGCAAGTAGCTCAGTACTTGGTCTATTATCGCTCATTAAGGAAACTGACAACCTGTCTAGTTCGCGTAGTCCATCTGATTACTCCGATTGTTGCTATCGTCACAAGCTCCTGGTGGATGCACGAAGACATCAGTTTAACTCAAATTGGAGGAATGCTGTTGGTAGCCGGTGGAATTATGCTTGTTTTCCGGGTACATGCCAAAAAGTCTCCCGTAGGCCTTTGACCTTATGAAGAAAGAACTCCTCAGGAGACAGGAGTCAGCATGAGAATGGCATGTTGTCTTATTCTGAATTCTGACTACTGAATTCAAAATATTACTCAAAAATTATAAAAGCAAGCGAATATTTCGGAGGTGATATTTTTCGTGAAAGCAAATGTAGCTATTGTTCAAGCCGGCGGTCCCACCTCTGTGTTGAATGCGAGCTTGGCGGGTTTTTTGGAGGCGGCAGCCTCTTCAAGCCAATATAATCAGATCCTGGGATTTTGTAACGGGATCGAAGGTTTGATTAAAAATCGAGCCATGTGTTTAGGCGGACTTGACAAAGCTCAGTTGGAAGCTCTTAAGAATCAGCCAGGGGCTGTTCTGGGGTCAGGACGATACCCACTGACTCCAGAAGGCTTGTCAACTATACGCAGCAATCTGCAGCTGCGAGAAATAAGTCAGTTGGTTTTAGTCGGCGGTAACGGAACAATGTGGGCTGCTGACCAAGTTGCAGCAGCTTGTCCAGATGTTCAAGTTGTCGGAATTCCGAAAACAGTGGACAATGATCTTTGGGGAACAGATCATTCTCCAGGGTATCTGAGTGCTGCCAAATTTATCGGAGAAGCCGTCAGATCGTTAGCTCTGGATCTCTGGGCGATGCGCAATTTTGAACGAGTCCGGGTTGTAGAGGTGATGGGGCGAAATGTCGGGTGGTTGGCAGCGGCAGCGAGCCTAGCGCAAATTTCTTTACCGGATTACCCGCCGATCCATTATTATCTGCCGGAACACTCCTTTGACTTAGAAAGTTTTTTCACTAAAGTAAATGAACATTTGAACAACTATCCTTGCATGTTGGTAGTTGTCAGTGAAGGAATTCGCTCGGCTGCAGGAAACCCGATTGCTGAATTTGAGATAGGCGGGAGCAAGGTACCGGGAGGGGCCGCGCAAATGTTATCTTCCGAATTGCGTAACCGGGGAATTCCGTCCCGAAGCGAGGTTTTAGGTATTTTGCAGCGGGCGAATACTTGGTCCGTGTGTGAGCGTGACCGCCAGGAAGCTATATTTTTAGGGAGGCAGGCTGTCGAAGTCTTAGGCCAGGGTAAGAGCAAAGTCATGCTGGGCTTGCCGACGGAGGCTATTGATTTTGTCGAAGGCGGTAAGGCGCAATTGGCCGAGCTGAAAGGTATTGCAGGGTTGGAACGCCCTGTCGATCCTTGTTATTTGACAGAGAGTGGAATTGATCCCTCTTTTACTACTTGGTTACAAAATAAAATGGGAGAACCTTTGGCGGACGCCAACAGTGCTCGTCAAGTATGGGAGCTGGCGGCGGAACAGTTTGTCAATAAGATGGGTTAAAAGTGGAGAATTTCTGCGAAGGAGTGATGAAGCCAGTGCGTAGAATAAATGTGCACTCGGAACGATGTATCGGGTGCCGGGTTTGTGAACAATGGTGTACCTGGCAGCATAACGGTTCAGAGGAGGAGCAAAGCCGAATTTATGTGCAGAGAATGCATTCGGAATACAGCAACCTGCCTCAGATTTGCCACCAGTGTGTCGATACACCATGTATTGAAGCCTGCCGTTTCGATGCCCTGTGTAAGAACGAAACGACCGGCTCCATTCAGGTGGATCGAAAACTATGCACAGGGTGCCGAGCCTGTGTCAGGAAATGCCCCTACCAGGCGATCAGCTTTGATTCGACCCAGAAGAAAGTGCGGATTTGTGACCTTTGCGCCGGAGAGCCTCAATGTGTCAGGCATTGTCCGGAAAGAGTGCTGGAGTATAACGGTGATGCCCAGGAGGGGATGCCAGAATATCCGCTCGGACTTAGTGTAGGATTGTGGTCCTGGCGTGGAGGTGAGGCCAAGTGAGTAAGACCATGTATGGCTTGGCTGGGAAACTCCTCAGGGTTAATCTAAGTACAGGGACTTGTGTCGCTGAGCCCACACCCGTAGAGATCTATACCGCTTACCTGGGCGGCAGGGGTGTTGGCGCATATCTTCTGACTAAGGAAGTGACCGCAGGCGCGGACCCCCTGGGTCCAGACAATAAACTAATCTTTACTACGGGCCCTTTGACCGGGACGTTGACCCCAGGAGCAGGCAGGATGAATGTGGCATTTCGGTCACCATTGACGTGCGCCTACTCGTATTCACTCTGTGGTGGTCACCTAGCTGCTGAATTCAAATTTGCCGGTTATGATGTTGTGATCATTGAAGGTCAGGCCTCTAAGCCAGTATACCTATGGATCAATGATGCCAAGGTTGAATTGCGTGACGCTGCACACCTCTGGGGATTGGATACACATGCGACAGAAGATGCTATTAGGGTTGAGTGCCGAGATACCCGAATTCACACTGCTTGCATCGGCCCGACCGGGGAGAAACTGGTTCGCTATGCGATGATCCAGTCTGATTATCATCGCGAGTTCGGCCGAGGCGGTGCCGGTGCGGTGATGGGCAGCAAGAATTTGAAGGCGATAGTCGTGCGTGGAACAGGACAAGTGAGCGTGTCTGACCGACAACACCTCGGGCGTCTGACTGAAGACGCATACCTCGACTTAGCGGCCAGTCCTAAAGCTAAGCTTCGCCGTTCGGTTGGAACACCTGAAATGATCGATGGAACTAACAAGTTGGGCTATTGGGGTACACGTAACTTCAGCACAGGCTATTTTGCCGAAGCCAGCGCGATTAATGCTGCTAGCCTGCAAAAGGATTATTATGAGGGCAGCATGTCCTGTTATGGATGTCCGATAGCTTGTGGTAAAGTAAGCAAAATTAAAGCCGGAAAATATATTGACACTAAGATCGAAGGCCCGGAGTTCGAGACGGTGGGCCTGCTGGGGGCCAATTGTGGCATTGTTGACCAAGCAGTGATCATCAAGGCTACGGAGCTATGTGATCAGTATGGTATGGACACGATGTCCGCTGGAGCTACTGTCTCTTTGGCGATGGAATGTTTTGAGCAGGGGATTATTACTACGAAAGATACAGGGGGTATGGATCTTTCTTTTGGTAGTGCTGAAGGACTGCTGCTAATGTTGGAACAGATAGTGAAACGCCAGGGTTTGGGAGACATCTTGGCTGAAGGGTCCAAGCGAGCCGCTGAGCATTTTGGCGTTCCGGAACTGGCAATGCAGGTCAAAGGACAGGAATTTGCGACCTATGAGCCCAGGGGCTGTGTCGGAATGGGTCTGTCCTATGCGGTGTCGACCCGGGGGGGGCACCATATGTTTGCTCCAACGATGGGTGCGGAAACGACGGGAGACGGTTCTAGGCGCCTGCTTACCGAGGGTAAGGCCGCCATGGTGGTGGATACCCAAGCACAGATGGTAGTCGTGGATTCCTTGGTTCTTTGCGCATCGATGCGTTTTGCTATGAGTTTGGACAATCAAATGGAGTTTTATCGGGCGGTAACGGGGCGCACCCTGAAACCTGTTGAAGCTAGGTATGCCGCGGAGAAGATTATTGCGATTGAGCGCTTGTTCAACCTGCGTGAAGGGTTCACACGCCGAGATGATACTCTACCGAAGCGTGCACTACAGGAGCCGGTGCCGGATGGACCCAGCCAGGGAAGCAAAGTCGACTTGGAACCCATGTTGGAGGAATATTATAGTCTGATGGGCTATGATACGGAAGGTTGGCCGACTGCCGACACCCTGAAACGGTTGGAGCTGGAAGAATTCGCATCGATTCTTCAACAAAAACTGTAGAACTATGGTGCCAAGAGACCAGAAGTTAGAGGTCTAACAGCTAGTTACTTTTTTAGAGGTGACGGGCGAAGAGCGATCAGTCGACTCGACTAATCGCTCTCAGCTCTCGGGTGCAGTAACTACTGCATCCTTTTTTGCTTATGAGCTAAGCTTTTAAGGCTAGAATCAGGATAAAATTTTATAAAGTGAGGCAAAATTGGATGTCTAAACTGGAAAATGAATTTGTATCGGTTGCAGTTAAATCAAAGGGTGCCGAAATGCATAGCCTTATATCAAAACATGACGGAACGGAATATATCTGGCAAGCGGATTCTAAATATTGGGCTTGGCATGCTCCGGTGTGTTTTCCGATTGTTGGCAAACTAGTTAATAACCAATATCAAGTAGGTGACAACGCGTATTGTCTTACCGTGCACGGATTTGCCAGAGACATGGAGTTCCAGGAAATTGAGTCGGCAACCGACCGAGTTGTATACCGTCTTAATTATGACAAAACCACCCTTGCTAAGTTTCCTTTTAAATTCCAACTTGATATCAGTTACACGCTAGTTGGAAGCGGTGTCACCATAGAATACGTTGTTAAAAATGTGGACGACAAACCCATATATTTCTCTATTGGGGCTCACACAGGCTTTAATTGCCCACTATTAACCGATGAAATGCTTGATGACTACGACCTGGTCTTTGAAAAAGCCGAAACAGCTAAACGCTATTTTACTGACGAGGGCTTAGTATCAGGGCAGACGGAATTGTTATTGCAGGGAGACAACATCCTACCGCTATCACAAGAACTGTTTAGAGACGTTTTGATTTTCAAGAATTTACAATCCCAATATGTCACTCTTAGAGGCCGGAAATCTGGTAAATCCGTAACCGTTCATTTTGAGGGTTTTCCTTATATTGGCATCTGGACCAAACCGGAGGGCGCGCCTTTTGTTTGTATTGAGCCTTGGTACGGAATACCTGATAGTGCTGGAGAAAGTAAGCAGATTTCAGAGAAAGAAGGTATACATTTTTTGGCACAGGAACAGGAATTTAGATGTGCTTACCAGATTGTTATTGGATAAGAAAAATTAATGGAGGAATTATGATGAATAAGCATGTTCGGAATGTGATGCTCGAAGCGCGTGAAAAAAGTTATGGGCTAGCAGCTTTTACTGTTCAAAATGCAGAAATGATCAAAACAGTTCTTAATGTATCAAAGGAACTAGCTGTTCCGGTACTCTTGATGTTTGGTCAAAAGCCCCTTCAGCATCTCGACATGAAAGTCCTGGTTAACATTGCCAGAACTTATGAAGACATATATGAGATTCCGGTATATCTGCATCTAGATCACAGCCGGAACCTAGATCAAATCCAAAAGGCTATTGAAGAAGGGTTTGATTCAGTTATGTATGACGGATCTGCTTTATCATGGGAAGATAATATCGCAAATACAAGAAGAGTTGTTGCCATGGCCCAAGTAAAGGATGTGGTTGTTGAAGCAGAAATAGGAAAGATTGCTGGTGTAGAGGATGACATTCAAGTACGTGAGAACGAAGCTTATTTGACAACTCCGGAAGAAGCGAAGGAATTTACGGAGTTGACAGGAACTGATTGGTTAGCGGTGTCAATCGGAACAGCTCATGGTTGGTATCATGAAACTCCAAAGCTTGATTATACACGCATTGAGGCTATCCGGGCTGCTGTAAATATACCGCTGGTTATGCATGGTGGCTCTGGGCTATCGGATGACGCTATCAGGCAGGCAATTAAAGCAGGTATTACAAAGATAAATGTTGATACAGAATTGCGCAGGGCATTTATGAGTGGAGTGGCAGACTCACTATCTTTAAATCAGGTGTTAGAGGATTTTGTTAGCCATATTAAGGTTGGTGAGGAGAAACTAGCTCAGACTGTGCGGGAAAAGCTCATGTTATTCGGAACAGGTGTTAATTTTGCGCGATGAATTTAGAGGTAGGTCTTTATTGAGGAATAGAACTTAGAGGAGGTAACTATGAAACAAATATTCATCAATTTTAAACGTTTTGATGTCCCTAAAAGTTTGGGAGGAGTTTGTCCCTATGAAAAAGGAGATGAATGGATTGAATGGATTCTAGACGAGTGTATAAACTATGAAATTGGTAAACTTGAAGGTGTATTGATATCGTTCATGTTTCCAGAGTCTTTGATTGTTAGTGCCGTAAAACGTCTGCAAACCTACCCTGAAGCGGATAGGAAAGCCATAGCAGTAGGGTGTCAGGGGGTTTACAGGGAAGATGTCGTAGTAGGTGGTAACTTCGGGGCTTTTAGTACCAACAGGCCTGCTGTTATAGCCAAAAGTCTAAACTGCAGTTGGACGATGATAGGGCATTCTGAAGAGAGAAAAGATAAGATGGGGATAATAATCACCTATGATCCTAAGAGTTTAGATAGCAACCTTGGGCGACAAACTGTCAAGGCTGCAGTTGATACAATACTAAATCAAGAACTGAAGTGTGCCATAAACAGGGGATTAAAAGTCTTGTTTTGCATCGGTGAAACTGCTGAGGATAAAGGTGACGGAGATTTCGTTCAGCAAAAGCCTCGAATCAAGGCAGTCCTGAAAGAGCAGTTGCTAAACGTATTAACAGGGTTTGATAAAGCTCAACTGGATGGTAACCTGGTTATCGGCTATGAGCCAATCTGGGCCATTGGACCGGGAAAAACACCCCCGGGAAGTGAATATATTGCCTTTGTGTCAGCTTATATTAAAGAGATTATTGCAAAAGAATTTAATTTTGTGCCTCCAGTTGTATATGGTGGTGGCTTAAAAGAAGAGAACGCCGGGCTTATCTCTAAGATAGACACTATTGACGGCGGTTTAGTTGCTCTTACAAGATTTACGGGTGAGATAGGATTTTATCCTGAAGAGTTAAAGAAAATAATCTCCAAATACCTTGAATAAGCAATGAGTAAAAAAAGTTTCTTGAGGGAGGTCAAATCACAGTGAAAATTGCATTTGAATACGGACAAGGTTTGATGGAAGCCAATTTACCGGATAATACGGACGTGTTTATACCTGGGGAAACAGTTGCAGACCCACAATACCTTAAGAACATTGAGGAAGAAACAATAAAATCGATACTTAATCCGATAGGGGTTCCATCCATTTCCCGACAAGTACAAAAAGGGTCAAAGGTTACAATCGTATTTCCGGATAGGGTCAAGGGAGGTGTCCAAGAAACCTCTCACAGAAAGATATCAATCCCTATAATCATTGAGGAATTTCTCAAGGCCGGAGTTGAAAAAAAAGATATAAAACTTATTTGCAGTAACGGCTTACATCGGAAAAATACCAGGGAGGAAATCAAAAGCCTCTTAGGTGAAACGGTATTCAATGAGTTTTGGTGGACTAATCAGATCGTCAATCATGACAGTGAGGACTGGAGTAAGCTAGTTGACCTTGGTCATGACGAAATGGGTAACCCGGTAATCATGAATAGAGAGGTTTTTGAATCTGACCTAGCCGTGCTGATTGGGCACGTTCTGGGTAACCCATATGGCGGTTACTCTGGTGGATATAAGCACTGTGCTACCGGTATTACACATTGGAAGTCTATTGCTTCACACCATGTCCCTCATGTGATGCATAGGTCTGACTTTACTCCAGTAAACAACCATAGCTTGATGCGCAGAAAGTTTGATTCCATTGGACGATATATGGAAAAATGTATGGAAAAAAATTCTTTACTTGTGATGCTGTGCTGGATACATACCAGAGACAAATTGCGGTTTTTACGGGGTATGCTGGTGAAATACAGCCCTTGTCATGGGAAATTGCCGACAAAAGGACTTATGTACCTTGGGCTGAGAAGAAATATGATATGATGATTTTGGGTATGCCTCAGGCCTTCCATTATGGAAACGGAATGGGGACCAACCCGATTTTCATGATGCAGGCCATATCAGCACAAATAATCAGACATAAGAGGATATTGAAGGATAACTGTGTGGTAATCTGCTCATCAATCTGCAATGGTTATTTTCATGATGAGGAATTTCCGTCCTACAGGGCGGTGTATGACCTTTTCCAAAAAAACTACCACAATACACTTCCTGACCTTGAAAAGTACGGTGAGTATTTTGCAAATAATCAAGAATATATTGATAAATATCGTTTCAATTATGGCTACCACCCTTATCATGCCTTCTCAATGATATCCTGCGGACATATAGTAGAACAACATTGTTCCGCTCTCTATATCGTTGGCGCTTATGAACCAGGCTATGCCCGCAGTATGGGAATGAAAACGAGAGCTACTTTTGAAGAAGCATTAATGGATGCCAACAAATATGTAGGAAGCAACCCTAATATCCTAGCCCTTCCAAAAGCCTTTAAACTTGCCAGCGTACATCTCGGAATGAAAGACAGCATCGAGAGGTAAAACCTATCGGAAGGGATGTTCTTGAGACACTGCTGTTTGGCTGATTGTGGCGGCGGTCATGATGAGTCTAGGCTTTAAAAGGATATTCGTCTGGAAAAAGGGGTATTGTAAAAGGGTTTAGGACGTTGCGGAATTGTAGGAAAAGAAGTATCATTATACGAATCTATTTGGCCGGATATTAGAAACTAGAGGTGTAGTCAATGATCACCGATCCCTTAAAAATCTTTATTTCAGTCGTGGAGCTCAAGAATTTCTCCCGTGCTGCTGAAGAACTATATATATCCCAACCCAGTGTGAGTTTACAAATTCGGAATTTAGAAAATGAACTTGGCACAAAACTTATTAATCGTTCGCCAAAACATTTGGAACTTACTCAATCAGGCGAGATTTTCTATGGATATGCTAAGAACATCTTGCTTTTATATGATAAGGCCAAAGAGGAAATTGATTTGTTATCGAATGTGGTCACAGGGGGATTGAAAGTTGGGGCAAGCAATACGATTGGAGAGTATATTTTACCCTTTGTATTGACTGAATTCGCGGCTCAATTTCCGAAAGTAGGGATTGAAACGTTAATCGCCAATACGGAAGAGATTAGTCATGCAGTTCGAGCTAACCATTTGGACCTTGCCCTTGTGGAAGGAGAAGTCAGTCATTCAGACCTTATTATCCGTCCGTTAATGGAGGATGAGATTATTTTAGTGGTGCCTAATCAACATGCCTTGGCTAGACTGCCAATCGTTACCGCGGATCATCTGCAGGATCAAGTATGGATTTTGAGAGAAAGCGGCTCCGGAACTCGTGCCTTCAGCGACAAGCTAATTAAAGATCGAGGAATTCAGGTTAAAAAATCATATATTTTGGGAAGCGGTCAAGCTGTCAAGCAAGCAGTGATAGCTGGGCTAGGAATTGCCCTTGTCTCCAATTGGATCGTCCGCAAAGAATTAAAGGCTAGAGAACTTACGGCTATTCGGATAAAAGGGAAGCGTTTAACACGTTATTTTTCGTTAATAACATCAAAGAACCATGAACAGTCTAAGGCAGTGGAAGTTTTCACGGAACAACTTTTTACTCATGAGCTACTAACTTCGGCGAGTGAATCAGCCCGCAAGGGAATAGATGTTTAAGTTAAAACAAGAGAGTCTAACTGATTACCTTTTGAGGGTAGCAGCCAGACCTTTGTATATTTTAAGGCGTTTTGACAGGAATAATAGCGTAACCCAAACGTGGAGTGTTGAATTTTTGCCTTGAGTACCTAGTACCAAACATATGTTGACTGGGTATGATATAATACCATTGTATTAAAAGTAAGGTCGGTGGACGCTTATGTTTGAACCCGTTAAATTTTATGGTAACCTATCCGAAAGCATTGTAAATCAGATTATGCAAGTAATTAATAACGGCGAACTTAAGCCGGGTGATAAGTTACCTCCCGAACGCGAAATGTGCATCATGTTTTCTGTGAGTCGGACAGTGATCCGGGACGCTCTAAAAATGCTGGTTGGGTTAGGTGTAGTAACGATCCGGCATGGTATGGGGGCTTATATTAACGAAGTGGATGGAGAGGAAGATGTCTCACGATTAGCTTCCCTACTTCAAATCTCACGGGGGACCGTTGAAGAGCTATTTCAGGTCCGGGAAGTTATAGAAAGCCAAGCAGTGATTTGGTGTACTCAGAACGCGAGCGAACAGGATATTCAGCAACTAGAGCATATTGTTCGTAAAGGAAAAGAATTAGGGGATACGAGTGAGTCGAAACTCGCTTTACTTGATGCAGAATTTCACTTGAAGATCGTGGAGGCTGCAGGTAATCGGGTCCTGATGAGACTGATGGTAAACCTATTAGATTTACTCGGAGAAAATAGAGCCAGAGTGCTAATGGTTCCAGGGCGACAACGTTTATCCGTTCTGGATCATGAATCAATTGTTGAAGCCATTAATCAAAGAGATTCGGAATTAGCACATCAAAGAATGCTGAGTCATTTAGCGAATGTTAAAGAAGCTATTCAATCTGTTGCTCATGCTCCGCAGGACTGGGAATAGGTTAGAAAAATACTTAAGAAAAAGATTTACTTATTTCTATTGGATGGATTGAAATAGGTAAATCTTTTTTTATGTCCTGTTGACAAAAGGAAAGAAAAGAGTTAGTATTTATTCATGGTAATACCACATACAACATACCACTATTGCATTGAAAAAATGGGGAAACAATGCGTGAGGAGTGGTTAAATCTTAAAAGAGGAGGGTTATCATGAGCAGCCACAAATTTTTAGTTCACAATGATGGCGACTACGTAGGCGTTGCTATCCAAGACATTCAAGCTGGCGAAGAAGTACTAGGGGTTGAACTCCATAGTGGTAAAGAATATCACGTGAAGTCAAACCACGATATTCCGCTCGGTCACAAAATCGCACTTCAAGGGATTACGAAGGGTGAAACTATCCTTAAATATGGTGAGAACATAGGCGTTGCAACCGCAGATGTTAAAATCGGCGATTGGGTACACACACATAACTTAAGAACTGCGAGGTGGGATTATGGAAACTAAGATTTTAGGATATAAGAGAGATAATGGTCGTATCGGCATCCGCAACCATGTGCTAATTATCCCAGTGGATGATTTATCCAATTCTTCTTGTTTGGCAGTGGAACACAATATAGCTGGAACATTGGCAATTCCCCATCCTTATGGACGCCTTCAATTTGGTGCTGATCTAGAGTTGCACTTCAAAACCTTAATTGGTGCTGGACGCAACCCGAACGTTGCAGCTGTCGTGATCATCGGAATCGAACCGAACTGGGCTAAGCTAATTGCTGATGGAATTGCTGAGACGGGTAAACCTGTAGC
>NZ_JUEE01000259.1:0-7346 GCF_000802135.1 Desulfosporosinus sp. BICA1-9 | reverse complement strand
GCCACATTTCCTGATACCAGTCTAATCTTAAGCATTGTACATAATGAAAAGAAAAAAGCAATTGAAGGACTTAAAAAATTCACAGAAGAGGGTAACGAAGACCACTGCCTGGATTGCGATAAGACCAAACGAATCAGCGAAAGCGAAGCATATGAAATCACCAAGAGAATAATGAAAGGTAAACCAGTAACGGCTTTACAGAAGATGGACCAGGATGCACGAAACAAAATATTGAGTCGTTTAAGAAATGATGGATTAAGCCTGCGGCAAATATGCAGGATCACTGGCTTTCCATTCCACATTGTCCGAAAGGCTTAGACATTGACACAGAAGAACCGTCCCCTTGTGTCTCCCTTGTGTCTCCGTCCCCTTGTGTCTCTTGTGTCTTGCTTGTTTATTGGTTGGAACGACGCTGCCACTTTGCTGTATTTATCTCAATTGGCTGGGCTTTGCTCCCTTGGGGGGTACCGTTTTATCTTCCGATTATTAGTTACATTGCCTTTGTGTTCCTGTTTTTGCCCATTCGCATCCATGATATCCGACGGATTGGTGGGCATTACCGATCATTTTTATTGCTACCTGGAATTATTGCGGGGGTATTGTTTGTTTGGGTCTTGTTTCATTACTCAGATTGGATTTATTTGTGGCACATGGTGAGACCGTAGGGAGGATGTTTATTAGCCCAGTCGCATACGTTCCATTGCTGTTCGCTTGCCGTTAAGGCTAAAACACAAAACCCTTGTGAAGACGCACATTAAATAAATAGACAACGGAAAAGTTGATTATACGTAGGATTCAATATAGAATGTATTGAATTATTTTATCGGAATGGGGAATTGATTGTATATGCAAAAAGGAAACTTTAAACCTGGTTTTTTGGCAACGGGAGTTGGAAGTGTACCACTAACCAATGGTGAAGAAGCGTTGGAATTGATTTGGAAAAGTGTTCCGCACGCGCCCCATTGGCCGCAACTTCCGCGTCTCGGAGCAGAAAGCTCCTTTGTTGGGCAATATCTCAACGCCCTAGTTGAAACTGGAGTCATAGCAGATGTCGAAGACCCAAAATTTCAAGTTGATGCGCCGGATTGGGTAGAGCGGATGACAGTTTTCTATACGTTGTATTTAGAGGCGGTTGAGGGTGATCAACAAGCGCTGGATCGCTTTGGATTCAGCTCACAGGGTGGGGAAGGGTTTGAAGTCTTTTGTCGTAATCTTGAACATTACGGAACAAGGGAGGCTGTAATTTTAAAGGGACAGCTCAGTGGTCCGGTGACCTTGGGAATGCAGATTACGGATAAAAATAGACGGTCGAGTTATTATGATGATACTCTCAGGGATATGCTGGTTAAAACCCTTGCCTTGCATGCTGAGTGGCAGACCAAACAGCTCAGCCAGTTTGGCTTACCTGTACTTATGATGATTGACGATCCAGGGTTTTATGGCTTTGGTGCTTCAACCCACATTACGTTGAAAAGGGAGCCTCTAATTGAAGAACTGAATGTGATTGTTGAGGGGATCTTGCGGCAAGGTGGAATTGCTGGTGTGCATGTCTGTGCAGGCATGGATTGGACCCTTCTTTTTGACTCTAAGGTTCAGGTCGTGAATTTTGACGCCTACGAATATATGCAGAGCATGATGGTCTTAGCGGAGCCACTCAATAGATTTTTAACACGGGGAGGAATCCTTTCTTGGGGAATTGTTCCCACGAGTCCGATTGCTTGGGAAGAAACTTCGCAAAGCCTTAAAATCCGGTTGGAAGGTAATATCGAGGAACTCGTGAAACGTGGAGTTGATGAATCCCTTCTTCGCCAACAAAGTATGTTAACACCGAGCTGTGGAACGGGAACACTTCCCCAAGAATTGGCAGAACAGGTGTATAGGCTTTTAGCAGGCCTTGGGGGCCTTGTGTGACACAAAGGAGATTCACTTTTGTAAGCGCGAAGGTCCGGGCTAGAGACGGGGAGACGGCGGGAGAAGACCATGGCGCGTTGGCGGGGCAGTGCACGTCCGCTGGCCTTGGCTTTTCCATTTGGTCAACTATATAACAAAAAGCAGGTTACCCATTTTCGGGTAGCCTGCTTTTTGACATTAGTATGACATTTTTATCGAACGGAATTGACCTGTGTGCGGTGCAGCAGGGGTTGGACATATTCAGTCTCACCCTGACGCTGAGCATAGAGGCGGGGGGATGAGGTAGATATCCTGTAAGAAATTTAAATCTATCACCCGATTGGGTGATAGATAAAGTGAGGGAAATTTAGTAAACTGAAGTTGGACTGGGTTGATTATAAAAAGAGGGGGGAACTTGGATGGTATTATTTAAGGCAAATAGGTTTATTGCATCCTTAGCTATCACGGCACTTACAGTTACTTCGGGATTGACTCCTGGTGCAGCTATGGCAAGCGATGCGCAGGTAAAATCAATGTACAACGTTCAGTCTGCTCAGAGCTCAATTAATACGCTTACTCGTCTTGGTGGGTATGATAGGTATGGTACAGCAGTTCAGATCGCAGACCATGGCTGGCAGTCGGCAAGCACAGCAGTCTTAGCACCGTCAGGAGATCGGAACATGGTAGACGCACTTGCCTCCTCAAGTCTTGCCAAAGCGGTCGATGGACCAATCCTTTTGGCGGACATTGACTCAGTACCTGCCAGCACGTTGAATGAATTAAAAAAGCTTGGCGTAACTAAGGTTTATCTGGTAAGTGGGACGGCGGTAATGTCGGCTAAAGTCGAGAGTCAGCTTACCGCAGCCGGAATTCAATCCGTACGGCTGGGCGGTTATGATCGGTATGAAACAGCTGTAAATATCGCCAAGGAAATCCAAAAAATTAAACCGTTTCAAGAAGTTGTAGTAACTAATGCCTTTGCCAACGTCGACGCAATTTCGATTGCCCCGATTGCGGCAGCCAAAGGAATTCCGGTTCTGCTCGTTGATAAGGATTCCGTTTCGAAAGTTGTGTCTGACTTCATCAAGTCGTCAGGTATAAACAAGACCTATGTCATAGGTGGCACGGCAGTTGTATCCAACTTAGTCAAGGATGCACTTCCCAATGCCCTGAGACTCGGCGGGAATGATCGTTTTGATACAAACACTGAAGTGTTAAAGCAATTCGAAAACCTTATTGTCGGTGGCAGCATGTTCTTCGCCAATGGAAATGACACCAGCCTTATAGACTCTTTGACAGGTGCTCCTATGGCGGCTAAACTTGGCGGTGCTATTGTACTGTCAAATAAAGAAGCCGTTCCAGTCGGCACTAAAGCATTTATCCAGACCGATATAGCTCTTAAGAATCCTGGAATTCTTGGAGGAACTGCGGTAATGTCGGATTCGACTGTACAAAGCTTAGGATATGCCCAGCCCGGCCAGTCCGCCATTCTAAACGGGGCTGTGGAATTGAACACTCCTAATGCTGCATTTAAAGACTTAACAGTCAACGGGAACATTCTTGTCGATGCAGATGGCGTAACATTGCAGAATGTCATTGTAAAGGGCACTGTATTTGTCGATCCAGGTAAGGCAGGCTCTACTACTCTTGACGGCGTGCAAGCTACTAGAATTGTTGTTCTATCGGGCGCAGATCACAGTATTCATTTGAAAAATACTAAAGCTGATAGACTAGTGGTATCCAGCTCTTCTCCAGGTACGCGTGTAGTGGCTGAAGCTGGTACAACGCTTGGGTTTACGCTGGTTCAGTCCAATGGCACAGTCGAATCACAGAGCGGAGCAAATGTTGGGGTACTTTCTGCCCAGCCAAGGCTAGATACTCAAATTGCTGTAGGCTTGCAGGGAACGTTCGCTAACGATGTTGCCCTTTCTGGAAGCCTAAAGTTAACGGCAGAAGCTGGTGCAGTTGTAAGCAACGTGAAAGTTGCAAAGGCAGCTTCGTCAGAGGCGATCCAGTTGGCTGGTCAGTTCGCCAGCGTATCCATCACCGATAGCTCGTCTGTAACTGTAGTATCTGGTACAGTAGCAAAGATGAACACGGCTGCTGCGTCCAGTATAGTAGTAAAGCCAGGAGCAGCAGTAACCAGTCTTAGTTCCAGCGCTGGCAGCGTTACCCTAAGTGGCGGAGGTAGTGTTAATGGTAATCTAACGACAGCCACCCCTACAAGTTCTACCATTCCGGTAACACCAGTAACCCCTTCTGATGGCGGTGGCGGTGGCAGCTCCACATCAACGGTAGCAGTAAGTGCTATTACCAACGCAGATGTTGCTATTTCATCTGGTAGTATTATTTTCGGATATACATTTACAGCAGCAAGCGATGCAGTGACCTATGCACAAGCAAAAGCTGCTCCCTACTACTTGGATGCAGCTGCATCGACGGTAACCATCAAGGACGGCGCAGGTAATTCAGCTGTCTCTTATGTGCAGGATTTGGGAATTGCAGACGATGGAACGATATCGTATGCAAATCTTGCAGCTGTACAAAGTAAATTCGCAGGGCTTAATTTTCTTCCTACAGCGATACAGCTTCATTTAGTTGGCGCATCTGTTGTTAACTCTGGTGCAAATGCATGGACTAAAGATGTCACAGTAACACTTGAAGCGGGAGAGATTGCGCTGCTTACACCGGCACAGGCAAACGGCAGTGATTTTACGCCGGGCGTGGGCGGGGCCCTTCCCACATTTGTTCCATTTGCAAGCGAAAATAATAAAATAGGCGGTTTGTATGTAGACAGAAACCATAAGTATGTCACAATGATTTTAAGTGGGAATCCTATTATTGACCACATTGTCGAGATGAAGTTTTTACCGCCTCAGGATTTTGGGGCAACAGGTTATACGTTGCAGTATTCAAGTGACAATGGGGTAGGATGGGCGAATTATTCTAATGTAGCAACCGAATCGGCTACTCAAGACAATTTCTCTATCAAAAATCCAGGAGGAGATTATCAATATCGCCTACTGGTAGTTGGAGGAAATAGCGCTGGCTATACTTCAAATATTATCGAAGCACCATCGCCAAGTGTAGTAACTAGATTTACAGGGTACGGTCTTGATGAAAGTATGGTTATCTCAGGAGTTATGGCACCCTTTATCGGGAGGGGCTTAACGGCGTCCTTCACTGCCACTCAGTATGTGTCGGATGCTGATGACTTGGTATACACCGACCGATACATGACCTATCAATGGTTCCGAGTAAATCCTGTGACCTATGAGATGACGGTTATTCCCGGGGCGACAAATTTAACCTACGTAACAACCGCCGCTGACGCGGGATACCATTTCATCGTTCGAGCCACTGGGGATGGTGAGAAGGTAGGCGGATACTTGCAGATACTGGCAGGCAGGGATAACGTCGTCCCGAACAAGGCATTTATTAGCAACGTAACAAATACTGGTTTTACACTTAATCTTCATAAAACTGTTAGCAGTCTTGCTGTTGGAGATTTAATCCTTCGCGACAAAGATAATGCTATTGTCCCAATCATTTCAGTAACAGCCGGAGCTAATAATGCAGTTTTTAATATTTTGGCAAACATTAATCAAGAGAACGGCCCATTCAGACTGCAGAATAACTCTGGTTTTTGGCAAATTGTGTCTGTAGTTGCAGGCGGACATATGATGACGGAAGGCGTGGAAGTTGCAGCGCACTCTGCTAGCAGTGCAAAAGACATCACAATATTCAGCTTTGCTGACTTGGCACCCAGTGAAATAAATGGAACAAACATTTCGTTGACCGTGCCTAAGCAAACAGATGTAACGGCATTGAAAGCAACCTTTGTAAGTTCACCTGGTTCCACTGTAACTGTAGGTTCAACAACGCAAATAAGTGGAACAACAGCAAATGACTTCACAAATCCGGTAACTTATACCGTTACAGCACGAGATTCAACAACCAAGACCTATACAGTAACGGTAACTATAGCCCCAATTGCAGCGAAAGCAATAACAGCATTTGTGTTAGTTGGATTGAACCCTGCAGTAGTGGGCGTGATAAATGAAGCGTCACATACAATCGCTGTTGCAGTACCGTCTGGGACGGCTGTAAGTGCATTGGCAACCTCAATTGCCATAACAGGGGCAAGCGTATCACCAAATACAGGAACAGTACAAGACTTTACATCTCCGGTAACATACACGGTAACAGCAACAGATGGATCAACACAAAACTATGTCGTAACAGTGACCGTACTATCGGCCTAGTTTAAAAGAAAGTCAAAGAAAAAGAAAAGTCAAAGAGACGTTTGAAAAGTCAAAGAGACGTTTGAAAAGTCAAAGGGACGTTTTGTTTGCCATATATCTGTGCTCGGGTCGAAAAAGACCCCCGAAGTTCGGGGGTCTTCCTTATTTATCAAATCGGCCTCGGTTGGATAAATCCATCCGGGGACTTTTTCATACCTTTCAAGGATTAAGAGGGGTGGAACAATAATAACCCATTTTGTGTGCAAGTAGCGTGCAAGTCGGGGACGGTTCGTAAAGGGCGCAATCGGAAGTTTTGCACGTCGAAAAGGCTCAACGCTCAGGTCTACTGATAATTGAGCCATAAAGATAATTACGTGTATATACAGCAAAATTTTTGATTGCCCCAGAAGAATGAAGTCGCGGGTTGTACTCAGCTATGGAAAAGCAATCGTTTGCTTTGGGCTTTATGTAGTGACAGTTTGGGATTTTTCGTAGATAAGAGGTTCATTTTTGTAAGAGTTTTTGTAAGAGTTCGCACGATTTGGGCATAACAACTCATAACTTCCCCCTCCCCACTGAAAGGGCTTCTTGAAATCCTATATAATTCTACCAATATCATGGTGATGCTGTGGTGGGAGCTATCAAATTTACCTTTCTTAGGTGACCCTTCCCACACTTCGGACAGATCGTTACATCCTTGCCGGCAAGAAGACAAAGAATCTCAAGGGTTTCAAGACCATCGAATTTTGATAGGTAAATGGGACTACCGGTTAATTTTCTGCACAGCGCCAGCTTTGTCTTTTTGTTCCGATTGGCAAGGATTCCATAATGTCTTATTTTAATAAACCCTTTGGGAAGTATATGCATTAAAAACCGTCGGGGCACACGGGGGGACGGTTCTCTTGTGTCAAATTAGAATGCATGGTAGAATCTGAGAAAAGGGAAGAAGGGGCGTGAAGGAATGCCCAGGAAGCCAAGAAAGAAGAGTGAAACAGGAATCTACCATGTTATAGTACGGGGAATCGGCCAGCAGGATATTTTTCACGAAGAAGATGATTTTCAGAGATACCTGGAAACCACAAAAAAGGTATCACTAGAAAGCGGGGTAAGCGTACTGGGGTATTGCTTGATGACCAATCACGTTCATTTATTGCTAAGAGAAGACTATGGCGATATATCAGTGTTTATGAAACGCTTGGGTATAAGTTACGC
>NZ_JUEE01000258.1:0-45653 GCF_000802135.1 Desulfosporosinus sp. BICA1-9 | reverse complement strand
CGTGCCATGATTCAATACAAACTGCGTAAGGGCATAAAAGAATACAAAGTGGAGGAGTTGCCACGCGTGGGACGCGGCGGGCGAAAACTCCAGCAAAACATTACGACAAGATTCTTGATTGAGGAATTTCGACATCAAGGTTTCATTGAGAACGAAGCAGGAATGTACCATTTGATTTTTATCAGTACGTTTTGTCACTTGCAAATGACAACATTTCTTGAATTTATGGGTATGACCGTGGATGAGCTTATAGAGTTTTGATACCGGGCCTGGTCGCGCGATTTGTCAATATGCGGAATTTATCCGATATTACCCTCGGCTTGCTTTCTATTCGATTCCTGAAAGTGTGTTTGTACAGAGTAACGACTATATTGATCATCCAGAAGATAAATCCAGCTTTACCTTCTGGATGATCAAAGTTAGCCGGATCAACTACCATTTTACCTGTCGGTGCTCAAAATATTTGAAGGTACCCCCAGGGGTGCCGAATATGGGATCTAATAATCTTAATTGTACGTTTGAATTGTATGGAGGTCAATGGTATCATTGTATGCAGAACAATGTTTTTTTGAGGTGATAATAATGTCTAATGAATGGAATCCAACATTAGAGATAGGTAACAAATCTTTATACATTGCATTAGCAGACGCTTTGGAGTCAGACATTAATTTAGGTATATTAAAACCTGGTGAGAAATTACCTCCTCAAAGGGAACTGGCGGAACGCATTGGAGTAAATTTAAGTACAGTAACAAGAGCTCTTCGCGTTTGTGAGCTGAAGGGACTGATTTCTGGAGTAGTAGGGCGTGGAACGTTCGTAGCTGCTGATGTTAAAGTATCGTTATCTCTGATAAGTCAGGATAAAACATTGAATATAATTGAAATGGGGCAAGTACTACCCCTCTACGTAATTGATAGAGTTACTTCTAGGATGGTTAAAGATTCACTTCGAGACATGGATATGGAAAGGTTAATCAGATACTCTGACCCAGCGGGGCATTTAAATCATAGGGCTATTGGCGCGGAATGGCTTAAACGTTTTAAGATCAATGCCTCAGCTGAGGAGATTCTCATTACACCTGGTTCTCAAAATGCATTAGCCATTTGTTTGCTAACATTGTTTGATCCTGGAGATCGAATTGCAGTTGATTCCTTAACTTACCCAGGGATAAAAACCCTAGCAGCCTTACTTGGTCTTCGACTAGTCCCTATCGAAATGACTAATGACGGCATGAGTCCACAAGGACTATTAAACGCTTGCAAAAATGAGGGAATTAAGGGTATCTATCTAATGCCCGAAGTCCAAAATCCAACAACCCGTGCTATGACACAAGAATGTAGAGAGCAGATTGCAGATATTGTAACGAAGTATAATCTACTTTTGATCGAGGATGATACATATGGTTATACAGGTAATCTTGAAAGTGTTCCCATATCTGCTTATGTTCCTAGACAGGGAATTTATATAGGGGGCACTTCAAAACTCCTTGGACCCGGATTTCGGATTTCTTTTGTGCGAGTACCAGAAGCTTATATTGAGTTAATTGAAAAAGGGTTGTTAAATACAACATGGATGGCTTCACCGATTACTGCAGAATTAGTGACTCGTTTGATAACAACAGGGAAGGCTGAGACCATCATGGAGGGTAAACGGGAGGAAGCACGTATAAGAAATGAGTTGGCACTAAAAATGCTACACAAATACGATGTAGTAAGTAGACCCTGTGGTTTCTTTCAGTGGCTATTTCTCCCAGCTGGATGGCAGGGGAGAGAATTTGAACTGTTTGCCCGCGAAGCAGGTGTTCAAGTATTTTGTGCAGAAAAATTTGCGGTTGGGAGTAGTTTGGCACCTTCGGCTATTCGAATCTCTCTTTCTGGACCAGATACGATAGTAGAGTTGGAAAAAGGGCTTAGTATTCTTAAATGCGTTTTGCATAAGGGCTATGAGAATCAGACAATAATTATATAATTTTGTGTTGTCAAGTGTTTGCTCTGCCGTCATTTCGAGCACACAATGTGTTTGCTATCCAGGCCTATCAAGCACCCCACGCACCTTGGTAACGGTAATGTGACTATATGAAATATAGCTCTTTTGGCGTGACAGGGCACGTGGAGTGCTTGATAGTGCTATATCGGTGTTGAGTGAAAGCCTTGGTGTAAGCGGGTTTGAGAGAACGATTGTCTTTTTATCGTGATAAAACAATTAACATATGGTTGGCAACCACGCATTAGCAATCAGCGTAGCTACCCAAATATCTACTCCACAGTGCACTTACACTTTGGGGGTTAGGACTTGGTGCCTTCACAGAAGTTTATTCGATTATAGAATAGTTAATTATGAAAAGCCCATTATAGATATTGCCGTCAAATTGTCGCTACCGTTTGTTCTTGGCTTAATATTCTGAAGGATACGGAATGAATGTTGTATATTTGTTAAATATTCGTATAATAGCAGATTACTATGTCAAGTAAAAAAACCCGCTGCATTGAGCGGGTTTCCTCTTAACCAGTTTAAATTTTCTCCGGCGTAGTATTAAAGCAATACGAACATTTCGGACAAGTCACCTGGGGTGTCCCTTTATTAATAGGAACTCGCATCTTAGTCTTGCATTTTTCGCATTCAATGACCCGATGATCGACTTGCTGTAGAATTCGTGCCTGATCGAATCCGACTACTAACTCATCCCCAATCAGAAAAGAAGGAACCCCGCTGACATTTCTGCGGATTAACTCCGCGCGGGCCTGCTCATCACGGTTGATATCTTTTTCCACAAAATGAATCTTATGCTGCGAAAGAAACTTCTTCGCTGTATAACAATGCGGTCAGGTTTGTGTGGTGAATATGATGACGTTCTTCATAGAAACATACTCCTTTCTCTTTTGCGTATGCTCAACAGAATTCTTATTGCCTACAAGGTTTTTTCAACATCCCAAAACCCGAAGGCTGTGTAGACCCCACTGCTGACGGTGCCGCCACTTTTACTAGTACCGATATTGACTGCACTAAACCGCTGGCAGATCTAGGACTTTGATAGCGCAACACGTCTGCTTTCCTTTTGGCGGATACACTGCAGTATACAGAGAATTTCTCTCCGCATTCCTGGCAGAGCAGGTCATACCTTAGTATCGGTATGATGTTTCGCTTCCTTACTAAAGGACAGTTATACCCCTTAGGGGTATAACTAATTATAAATCGGGTTCTCTTGTATGTCAATCCGCCGTTTGATGCTACCGACATCATAAACCTAAGGGATAATCCTTTAAGCAATAAAGGCATACTTCTTTCTCATTATTAAGCTTCACATATTCTCCATACAAAGGTCATAAACTGGTTACAATTATATATTATGATAAAAAACAGAGATAACAATCCGCTAGTTTAGCGGTTGAAATATTGACCTTCTTTTCATTTTACACCTCCTTTTTTCCTATACCCCTCCTAGTGAGGGGATTTTTATTGTGAAAAGTTAGATTCATTTCTTTTGCTGTTGACGGATAAATTTTGAACTTGAAACATAATGACATAATTGTTTCAAACTTTTGACATACTTATGACTTACACTTTTACTATAATCCGATAAAAGAAACAAACATAAAGGAGTGTATTAACAAATGAAAAACTTTAAATCTTACATCGCAGTCGCCACTATCGTAGGAATCTTAGGGGTGACAGGAACCGCCTTCGCAGCATTAACAGGTCAGACTCCAGCAGAAATCACAGCAAGTTTAACAGGTCAAACAGTCGAACAAGTTACCGCACAAAGAACAACAGGGATAACTTATGGATCAATAGCCAAAGAGGCTGGCAAGTTAGATGAGTTCAAAGCTGAGACTCTTGAGCAAAAGAAAGCAATCCTTGACCAAAGGGTCGCCGATGGTAACCTCACTCAAGAACAAGCAGATGCAATTTACAACGCACTAGTGACGAATCAAGCGATTTGTGACGGATCAGGAAGCGCAGCCATAGGAAAGAGCATGGAAGCAGGATTTGGTCAAGGTCAAGGAATGGGTCTGGGAAATGGCCAAGGTATGGGGCAACGTAATGGAGGAGGCTCAAGGGGTGGAATGGGCAGAGGCGCTGCTTAGAATAACTAAGTAATATGTTAAAGGCTCAGCGTAATTTTCACGCTGAGCCTAATTTAATGTCCTAATATTTAGATAGCTACTCGGTAAAATTAAGGCACCCGACGGCTTGAAGGGTTGTTGGGATTAGGTTTCTTAAGTGAGGTGAGAATGATAACATTAGCCAAGCAGACGTATTTTTGGCACTTTGTACGTAAAACAATCTATGAGGCTGGCGCCAAATTATAAATAGTGGTCAAGGACTGGTAGAAAAGGTAAAAATTACGCGTGTACAAAACGGGCTCAGGGAGATAGGCCAATACACCACAAATGGTTATATGTGTGGCTCCAGCAATTTAAAGCTGTGAGCCACCTTTTTGTTGAATTTACTCCATGTGAATGGCCCTGTGATTTACTGTGAGAATTCTGTGAGAATTACTGTCCATTTCACTCAAAAGATCACCTAATCGGTGGTTGGCTACCTTACTGTGAAAGATATAGAAAGATTGTTTCAAAACCCGATCTTCAGACGGTTAAGTTTTTGCCGTTCACTGATACCTTCGTAGATTTTACCTAAGTGAAGAAATGATTTTCGTTGATTAATCCATATACAACGAAAGAAGGGATCAGTAAACTATAATTAGTCAGAAAATTAAGATAAATAGATAAATAAGAGAGGAGATTGGTTATGTCGCGTCAACAGCTGTTGATTTCTCTCCCTGAAGCGGCTGCCATGGTAAAGGATGGAGACAAGGTTGGAATTGGTGGATTTGTAACCACCAATAAGCCTATGGCTTTGCTCCGAGAGATTATGCGCTTGCGCAGACGAGATTTGACGATCATTGCTCCACCTTCCAGCATGGAGGTGGATATGCTCTTGGGACTAGGGTTGGTTGAGAAATTAATCACTCCATATCTTGGAGCTGAAGCTATCGCACCTCTGGGTCCCTTTCACAGCGGTTGGGCAGGAAAACGGTTTGCCGTCCAAGAGACGGATCTAGGGACTCTGGTAGCTGGGTTGCGCGCTCATGCTATGGCTTTACCGTTTATCCCTACACGAGGGGTAGTTGGTACCTCGATACCAAGCCTGAATCCAACCTTACGCTATGTTGAGGACCCCTTCGGTGGTCCACCTTTATTCGCGGTTCCGCCTTTAGAAATGGATGTAGTCTTACTTCACGCCAGCCAAGCCGATTGTTACGGCAATGTACAACATCTGGGAGCGACCTTTGTCGATCAGCTTCTGGCCCAGGCCGGTAAGAAGGTTATTGTCCAAGTGGAAAGGATTGTTTCTTCAGAAGAGATCCGACGCCACTCGGAAAATACTTCCTTAACCTGTGAATTTGTGGATGCTGTGGTTCTGGCACCCTATGGCGCTCATCCTATGGCTTCTCAAAACCATTATCGGGTCGACGCCGAATTTCTTAAGGAATATGTGCGGGTGGCTAAGGCCTGTGTTAAAGGGCAGCCAGGATTATTTGAGGACTTTGTGACTAAATATCTTGACAACCCTGGGGGACACACTGACTACCTAAGTATAGTGGGGTTAGATAGATTATTTAGCTTGGGAGAGGGGGTCTAATGCTTGTGAAAATGCAGGCTACAGCCAAGGAAACTGCTGCCGTGTTTATAGCTCGGCAAATCAACAATGAGGATTATATATCCCTCGGTACCAATTTGCCTGTGACCGCTGCAGGGGTTTTATTAGCCCAGATGACCCATGCCCCCGATGCCAAGATCAATGTGTTAAGCTATTTCGTAAATTTAGCAGATATTGATAGCTTCCCGGATTTAGGCCAAGTAGCCAACCCCAGTGTGGCGCGTTGGGCCGATGGGGTGATGTCTGTGGAACAACTAATTTACGGGATTAGACGTATGGATTTATGTTTCGCCGGTGGCCTTCAAATTGATCGCTATGGCAATACCAATTTAATTGGTATCGGCGATGATTATAACAATTTAAAATTTCGTGGTCCGGGTAGTGTGGGGACATCAACCGTGATGGCTAATTGTAAAAAGTTCTTTATCTATAGCAACGATCACTCACCGAGAACCTTAGTCCCCAGTTGCGATTTTATTTCCGCGTATGGTTGGGGGAGCGGAGGAGCTGATAGCAGGAGTAAGCTAGGGCTCCCAGGTTCAGGACCGAAATACGTGATAACTCCCAAAGCGATTATGGATTTTGACGAAGACAGTAAGCACATGCGCTTAAAACATCTTTTACCTGGCACAACAATGACAGACCTAATCCAAAGTACTGGCTTCCAACTTATCGTTCCAGAACAGTTAGAAGAATGTGAACCCCCTAGTGATAATGAACTCGAGATTTTACGTCTTAGAGTAGACCTAAAAGGTTACCTCAGGAACAGTCCGGAAAATTAAATCGTCCAATATGAAGTACAAGACAGTACACTCGGAGGAAGGAGTAGTTGTTGATGGGGGATGCACCTAAGAATTTAAGAGATTCTGTACATCAATGGTATCTGAAAAATGGAGTGGATCATCATCCAAAAATAGCGACGGATAGTGGAATAGCCATTAAACCATTGTATACACCGCTGGAACAATCAGATGCGGAATATCTGGATAAAATCGGGTTGCCCGGGGAGTACCCTTTTACCAGAGGGGTTTATCCCTTAATGTACCGCAGCAAGATATGGACCATGCGCCAGTATTCAGGTTATGCAACAGCCAAAGAAAGCAATGAACGCAATAAATATCTTTATCAGCAAGGAGTCACAGGTTTGAGTGTAGCTTTCGATTTGCCGACGCAAATGGGTTACGATTCGGATGATTCGGAGATCGAGGACGAGGTGGGCAGAGTTGGTGTGGCCATCGACTCCCTAGCGGATATGGAATTGTTATTCAAGGATATTCCCTTAGATCAAATCAGTACCTCTTTTACAATTAATGCCATAACCCCGATCATTTTAGCAATGTATCTCGCAGTGGGTGAGAAACAAGGCGTGCCACGCGCTAAACTGACAGGTACGGTGCAGAATGACATCTTAAAAGAGTATTTTTCCCGCGGAGCCTTTATTTTTCCACCCCGTCCAGCCTTACGGATGATTGCTGACACGTTTGAATTTTGCTCTCAAGAGATGCCCAAGTTTGTACCTGTCAGTGTTTGTGGATACCACATCCGGGAAACTGGGGCAGACGCAGTTCAGGAAATAGCCTATGCCTTCCTGAATGCTATGGCTTATATTGATGAAGCTTTAGCGAGAGGGCTAAAAATTGATGATTTTGCTTCCCGGATTAGTTTTAACTTCTCCGCCCATATGAATTTATTTGAAGAAGTCGCTAAATTCAGAGCTGCTCGGCGGATTTGGGCTAAATTGCTGCGCGAACACTATGCGGCTATGGACCCAAAATCCTGGAAGATGTTGTTCTTTGCTGGTACTAGCGGCAGTACTTATACCGCTCAACAACCTGAGAACAATATTGTGCGTGGCACTATTGAAACTCTGGCTATCGTTCTAGGAGGAGGGCAGGCTTTAACTGTCAATACCAAAGATGAAGGGCATGCCATCCCCTCAGAGAAGGCAACCTTAACCGCCTTACGGACCCAACAAATTGTGGCGGATGAGTCAGGAGTGGCAGATACTGCGGACCCCCTAGGTGGTTCATATTATATCGAAGGTTTGAGTGATGCTATGGAAGAAAACATTCTGGCGGCTATGGCTGAAATCCAAGCGTCTGGAGGAATCGTTAAAGCCATTGAAGAGGGAATGATTCAAAGGAAAATCCTGCAAAAAGCCGTGGAGACAGCGCGTGCCATTGAAAAGGGACAAAAAATCGTGGTTGGAGTTAACAAATATGTCATCCAGGAAGAAAAGCCAGAAGGACTACATGCATGGAAACATGACCAGGTTGAGGAACAAAAGGAATCTTTACGCCAGGTTAAGGCCCAACGAAATACTGAAAATGTCACGAAAACTCTTTCACAATTGCGTTTGACAGCACAAAGCGGCGAGAACATATTTCCTGCAACTTTGGAGGCAGTTCAAAGTTATTGTACTTTAGGAGAGATGTGCAGTGTTCTACGGGAAGTTTTTGGTGAATTCCAAGAACCCACGCAAGTTTTTTAGGGAGGGCTAACGATGCTTGAAAGAAAAAAAACTCTCCGGGTGCTGATTGCTAAGCCCGGCCTGGACGGACACGACCGTGGAGCAAAGGTGATGGCTAAGGCTCTCATGGATGCCGGCATGGAGGTAATTTATACTGGTCTGCATCAGAGAGTGGAAACCATCGTGACTGCTGCTAGTGATGAAGACGTGGATATTTTGGGACTGAGCATATTATCTGGTGCTCATCTCGGCTACACCCGTAAGATTATCGCCGGCCTACGCCAAGCGGGTGCCCAAGATATTAAGGTTCTCATTGGTGGCAATATTCCGGGGCAAGATATACCCCTTTTATTGGAAATGGGTGTAGAAAGAGTGTTTTCAGGTAGTTCACCCCAAGAAGTAATCGACTATATTGATCAATTCATGAACTCTAAGGCTTTAATTGCGGATGGTGCGGGATGAAGTTATTAGAATATCAAGGCAAAGAGTTGTTACAACAATATGGCATTGCAGTGCCGCGGGGACATTTCTGTACATCAGCTGCAGAGGTTGCTGAAGCGTGTGATAAATTGGGCGGTCAGGCTATTTTGAAAGTCCAAATCCCCAGTGGGCGTCGGGGCCTAGGAGGCGGAATTCAGAAAGTCCAAAACGCCCGCGAAGGCTTGGCTGTGGCAGAAAGTATGTTCCAACGAAGCTATTATGATTTTAAGCCGGCGGGTCTTTTAGTCGAAAAGATCCTCACAGTTGAAAAAGAATTGTATTTTAGTATCTTGACGGATACGTCTACCCCGTGGTTTGAACCCCTGATTCTTTTCAGCGAAGCAGGGGGGATGGAAGTGGAAGAGCTGCTCCACAACCGACCGGAGGTCCTACACCAAGAACACGTGGATCCCAGGTACGGTCTGGGAACCTTCCAGCTGCGTCGGATGTTAGCCGATTTAGCTTTGAACGCTGAGGGGAAAGCAGCTTTAAGCCAGATCCTGTCTAAGGCTTGGGAAATTTATTGGCAGTGTGATTTGGAACTCTTAGAAATTAATCCTTTGGCCATTACCACTTCAGGGAAGCTTGTAGCCCTAGATGCCAAGCTGAGTGTGGATAGCAATGCCCATTTTCGTCAGCAGAACTTGCAAGAAGTAGTGTTTGATAGCCGCGAACGACAGGCTAAGGAAGTTGGCTTGTCCTATGTGGAATTGGAGGGCAATATCGGGTTGATTAGCAATGGCGCTGGTTTGACCAAGTTCAGTATGGATGAGATTGTTCGCTTAGGCGGAAAGCCTGCCAATTTCCTGGATACTGGCGAAAGAATTTTGCGCAATGGAATTGCTGATTCTCTAGAAATCTTAGCTCAAAATCCTCAAGTAGAGCGCATTCTGATCAATGTATTTGCTGGCGGACCTCGGTGTGATGTCGTAGCCACAAAAATTGTCGAGGCTGTCCGAGAAGGGCGACATGGTGGAAAGCCCATTTTTGTCTCATTGCGTGGACGGTTGGAAGAGGAAGGAAGTCTGATTCTGCGACAGAACCCACTGGCCGATGTGACTGTCCTGTCTGACTTTGCGTTAGCTGTTAAAGCAGTGGTCACGGGTATGGGAAGGGAAGGGGTTTAAAGTGGCGATCATCCTACAACAAGGTACTAGAGTAATAATTCAAGGAATGACAGGGAATTTTGGTTCCTTTCACTCAGGCGTTATGCTGGCTTACGGTACAAATATTGTAGCAGGGGTTACTCCTGGAAAGGGAGGGAACATTGTCAACAATCTACGGATCTATGATGATGTACTAACCGCCGTTACTGAACATGGAGCAACAATCAGTGGCATATTGGTGCCTGCTCCTTTTGTCAAAGATGCTGTTCTGGAAGCATTAGAGGCCGGGCTAAAGACCCTTATATGTTTGGTAGAAGGTGTACCGGTTAAAGACACCATCTTAATCAAGAAACAGTTAATCGAAAAAAAAGCCCTCATGATTGGTCCCAATAGTCCGGGAATAATCAGTCCGGGCTGTGGGGTAGTAGGTTTTATGCCGGGACATATTTATAAACCCGGTCCGGTAGGAATCGTCGCCCGGAGCGGAACCTTCTCCTACTTAGTGGCGGATGCTTTAACCAAAGCTGGTTTGGGACAGTCCACAGCTTTGGGAATTGGCGGAGATCCTATTTCTGGAGTCAATTATGAGACCGTGTTGACTTTGTTCGAGAATGACCCCCAGACCCAGGTTATTGTCTTAATTGGCGAAATTGGACGAACCAGTGAAGAAGAGGCGGCTCAGTTCATTCGTACTCAAATTAGCAAGCCGGTAGTTGCGATAATTTTGGGTAAAACCGCCCCATTAGGCAAACAAATGGGACACGCCGGGGCCATCATCACTGGAGGAAAGGGCGATTATGCGGCAAAAGTTCTGGCTTTGGCTCAGGCTGGGGTCGAGGTTGCTACGACAATTCAAGGGTTGGTACAAAAGGTCAGTCATTGTCTACGATAAACTATTAAATAAATGGGGTGAAGATGTAGATGAGAATCGGAATCGATGTTGGGGGTACCTTTACAGATTTTGTCTTAGTCGATGATTCGACCGGAAGGACTCTATACGTTAAGGCATCTACTACGCCAGGCGTCTTATGGGAAGGTGTTATGGAGGGTTTGGAGAAGATCTTAAACCTTGCCCAGGTTAGTATGAAGCAGGTGGACTACATAGTTCATGGGACTACGATTGGAACTAATGCGATTATTGAACACAAAGGGGCCAAAACAGGACTAATTACCACGAAAGGTTTCGCCGATGTCTTAGAAATCGGACGTATCCAGCGACCTAGCAATGGCTTATATGATTTTTGGGTCGATAATCCCTTGCCCTTAGTACCTCGTCATCTACGGTTAGAAGTTGAGGAACGAGTCGATGCCCAAGGTCAGATCTTAAGACCTTTAACTGAAGCGGATGCGATTAAGGCTATCTTAGCTCTGAAAAGTGAAGGTGTTGAAGCCATCGCGGTTTCGACCTTGTTTTCATTTTTGAATCCTTTGCATGAACAGCGGATCGGCGTTTTGTGTCATGAATTATTTCCAGAGGCTTATGTATCCCTGTCTTCCGAGATTGCCCCAGAATTTCGCGAATTTGAACGTACCTCAACAACCGTGATGAATGCTTACCTGCAACCGATTATGAATAGATATATTTCTATTCTTCGCAACAAACTGAAGGAAAAATACGGCGAGGTTAATCTGCGCATTATGCAGGCCAGCGGCGGCACAGTCACAGCAGATGCCGCTGAAAAACTAGCCATCGCCACGGTTAATTCTGGTCCTGCCGGTGGAGCCATAGCCGGAGCTTTTATTGGTAATTTAACGGGAGTACAACAAATCATTAATGTAGATATGGGTGGCACAAGTTTTGATATCAGTCTAATTGATGATGGAGTACCTAAAATAAGTTCAGATACTAAATTTGAAGGCTACCCAGTCAAGATCCCCATAATAGCCATTGATGCCCATCGGGGCGGGTGGCGGAAGTATTGCTTAGAGGGACCGTGGTGGGCGATTAACGTTGGACCTCAAAGTGCAGGGGCTAATCCTGGACCAGCCTGTTATGGTAGAGGCGGGGTTAAACCCACAGTGACGGATGCCAACCTTGTTTTAGGCCGCCTCAACCCAGATTATTTCTTAGGTGGAGAAATAACCTTGGATACAGCCAAGGCCCTGCAAGCAATCGAGGAACATTTAGCGGTCCCCCTAGGATTAAGTGTTGAGCAGACTGCCGCCGGGTTGATCAAAATTGTCAACGCAAATATGGCCAAAGGGATCGGTGTAAATTCAGTGGAGAAGGGCTATGATGTGCGGGAGTTTGCACTCGTCGCCTTTGGTGGAGCTGGCGGCTTACATGTCTCGGAGCTGGCCCAAGACTTAGGAATTAAGAAAGTCATTATTCCGGCACTGGCAGGGAATCTTTCGGCCTTAGGTTTACTGGTGGCCGATGCCCGCCATGATTATGTTCGGACGGTAGCCAAAGAAATGACTGAGATCGATTATTCCAGCATTAGAGCATTTTATCGAGATATGGAAAGCAAGGGTGAGATTCAGTTATCTGACGAAGGCTTTAGCAAGGAAAACCAAGAATTGTCATGGTCGATGGATCTCAGGTATATGGGCCAATCCTATGAGTTAAACGTGCCCTTTGAGCGCCGGGAGATTATAGGGTTTGCTGACATCCAAGTTGCCGCAGATAGTTTTCACGAACTTCATAAGCGCTTGTATGCTTTTAGTGACGCGGCAGAAAAGGTACAGCTTATGAATGTCAGGGTTACAGAACTAGGTAAAACACCACCCATTCAGATCTCAGAAGTTAACGATCAGGCTACTACTCTAGAGGGTGCCCTCAAGGGTGAGAGATTGGTGTACTTTGCCGAAAGCGGTTTTGTAAGCACGCAAGTCTATGAAAGAGTCCGTCTGCCCCAGGGGAGCATCATCTATGGTCCAGCTGTGATTGAGGAAAAGATCTCAGCAACAGTCTTGCCGCCTAGAAACAAGTTAATGGTAGACCAGTGGCAGAATCTCATCATTACGGTTGGGGAGGGATTTTAAATGGGCGTAGTTATTGATCAGGTGACCATGCAAGTGGTTCGTTATGCCTTGGAGCAAATTGCTGACGAAATGGGTTATACCCTGGTCCGCACTTCCCGTTCCACGATCATCAAAGAGGTTATGGATATCACCTGTGCCATCTTTGATGCCCAGGGACATACTATAGCACAGGCTCATCATGCTCCAATGCTATTGACAGGCTTTGAAATCACCATGGTAGAGTTAATTAAGCGTTTTCCACCGGGTACCTTACAAGAAGGAGACGTGGTGATTTCCAATGACCCTTATCTGGGCGGTCAACATATCATGGATATTCAAACCATGGCTCCGGTCTTTTTTGGTGGTAATCTAGTCGGCTATGTTGGGGCCATTGCCCATCAGTCAGACATGGGGGGAGCAGCTCCGGGTGGGGTAGCAGGCGGGTTGACGGAAATTTATCAGCAAGGTTTTACCAATTTGAATATCCCTGAAGAGTACGGCGGCTCGGGAATCGATCCTCTGACGGCTTTGATTATAACTGAAGAAATTGCCCGAGGATGTTCAGCGGTAGCCACAAGTTCATCCTGCAACTCACTGGCAACCTATCCCATCTTAATCGGGGGCAATGAAGAACAGAAACAACGGTTTTTGCGTCCTATAGCTGAAGAAGGCTTATATGCTTCCTTTTGTTTAACAGAGCCGGGAGCTGGCTCAGATGTAGCAAGTCTGTCCACAATAGCCCGCAAAGATGGTAATAAGTACATTATTAATGGTCGCAAGCAATTCATAACCAGTGCTAATGTAGCATCGTTTCTGACGGTCTTTTGTCAATCTGGCACCGCTAAGGGGCACAGTACGATCAGTACCTTAGTTTTTGAGAGTAATACTCCGGGGGTGACCATAGGACGCAAGGAAAGAAAAATGGGCTTGCGTGCTTCGACGACTTGTGAAGTAATCTTCGAAGATGTAGAAGTACTGGTTGAAAACCTAATCAGCGGTGAAGGGGCGGGCTTTAAGCTGGCCATGGAAACCTTGAATAAAGCTCGTCCAACCACAGGGGCCATGGCCTTAGGTATAGCTCAAGCTGCCTTAGAAGCCTCGGTAAATTATGCTAAAGAACGTATTCAATTTGGGAAACCCATTGTACAGCAGCAGGCTGTTCAGATGATCTTGGCTGATATGGCGATGAAGGTTGAAACAGCGCGCCTTCTCGTTTACAAGGCAGGTTATCTGATGGCCAAAGGGTTACCTTATACTAAAGAATCAGCCATGAGTAAATGTTATGCTGCCGATATTGCCATGGAAGTAAGCACAGACGCAGTTCAGATATTTAAGCGGGTATGGCTATACAAGAGATTACCCGGTAGAAAAGTATATGCGTGATGCTAAGATCATGCAAATTTATGAAGGAACTAACCAAATTCAGCGCATTGTTATTGCTAAAGAATTGTTACATTGACACGCAATTTGAAGATAAAGGAGAGTTGAAATGAAGACAAGCGAAAAGGTGATCGTTATTGATCCCGATAAATGCGTCGGCTGTCATAGTTGTGAGATGGCTTGTTCAATGCAACATTATGGTAAATGCAGTCCGTTATTATCAAGAATTCGCATTCAGGAATTCCGTGAAGTGAATACCTTTATCCCCATAACCTGTCAGTCTTGTGAAGATGCAACCTGTATGAAGGTATGTCCGATGGGCGCACGGATGCGATTAGCGTCTGGGGCAGTCGTCACGAATGAAGAAGCCTGTATTGGCTGCAGAGCCTGTACTTATTCCTGTTTTATGGGGGCACCGGTTGTAAACCCGGAAAACGGCAAGACAATGACTTGCGATCATTGTGGAGGGATTGAAGAACCCTGGTGTGTACGGGCCTGTACGATGAACGAGGCTTTAAAATTCATGCCTAAATATCAAACATCGAATAACATGGCGAGAAAATTTGCCGCAATTTTAAAAGAAGAGTATAAGTTGCAAGGTAGCAAAGACGAAAAAACTTCAGGATTCAGTTTCGCTTAATTGTGATTATCTACATTTGATGACGACTGCATGGGATGGCCGATTAATAAAGGAGGCTGCTGTGTTATGAATGGATGGATGGGTAGAAGATTACGGGTTGATCTGACTGAAAACAAAACTGTCATTGAAAAGCTATCACCTGAATATCTGAAAAAATGGATCGGCGGTAGAGGGTTGAATTCCGAAGTGCTTTACAGTGAGACCTGGGCTGGTATGGATCCATTTGATCCTGCCAATCCGCTGTGTTTTGGAGTAGGGGCTTTGGTAGGGTCATTTGCCCCTTTATCCGGCAGAACTACAGTCAGTGCTCGTTCACCAATGACCTGCACTAGTAGAGGTTCCGATACTCATGCTCATGGAGATACCAATATGGGCGGGCATTTTGGCCCAGCCGTGAAATATGCAGGCTATGACCAAATTATTATCAAAGGTAAGGCCGACAAGCCGGTATACCTTTGGATTGATGATGATAAAATCGAGATTAGGGATGCCAGCCATCTTTGGGGAATGAAAATTAAAGAAGCTACTACCCGCATTGTGAATGACTTAGGCGATCCAGATATAAAAGTTGCCTTAATCGGTCCTGCCGGAGAAAACTTGGTGCGGTTTGCCTGTATCATTAATACGTATAGTGCCGCAGCCGGTCGAACTGGTATGGGGGCAGTCATGGGATCAAAAAATTTAAAAGCGATTGCCGTTCGGGGGACTAAAGCAATTACCGTGGCTGAGCCGGAAAAGTTTGCTAAAGCATCTTGGGAACTTCGAGAGAAGATCCATAATTCACCTTCAGCTATCAGACGCACAACGCAATAGGGATCAATGCCCATAAGAATGCCTCAACAGGTTATATGCCGGATATTGAAAAAACCTACGGCGGGTATGCCTGGGCTGATAAGTACCTATTTCGGAGAAAAGCGTGTTGGTCTTGCCCGGTAGGGTGCGGTCGCTATACGTATATCAAAGAAGGCAAATATGCCGGATTTAATTGTGGTGGGCCTGAAATGGAAAGCGTTTGTAATTTGGGGCCAAGAATTGACACTAAGGATGTTGACGCAGTCAATGTCATGTGCGGCATGGTTAATGAGTTTGGTATGGATAGTGTTTCCGCAGGGGCTGCCCTTTCCTGGACGATGGAGTGTTTCGAAAAAGGGTATCTCTCAGAAAAAGACACTGGGGGCATTCCCTTCGCCTGGGGTGATTGTGAAACTTCAATGAAGGTATTAGAGATGATTTCCTCTAGGCAGGGATTTGGGGATATTCTGGCCGAGGGCAATATTCGAGCGGCGGAAAAAATGGGCGTTGGCCTGGATGTAGTTCCCCACTGTCGGGGCTTAGAACACATTAGTGTGGATCCCCGAATTACCTTAGGATTTAGCTTAGGATTTAGCTTAGGTTATGCTATGTCCACCAGGGGCTCAGACCATTTAAAGAACTACTCATGTTTAGAGTTTCAGGGTTGCGCCATGTCACGTCCGGATCAGGTTGCCGAAGTACTAGGACCAGAATTAACGACTGAATTCTGGAGTGAGTTCCCAAAAGAGTTGTACACCATGACTACCAAACCGAAATTGTGCACCTGGTCGGAAAAAAATAAATGTGTAGCCGACTTGGTAGGCTGTTGCTGTCAGGCTATCGGTTCCTGGGGTGGTGCCGGAACATGGAAAGAGGCCTATGCACCCTTGTTACGCTTAATTACCGGAACCGATCTTTCAGATGATGAAATATTCTTGACTGCAGAGCGCGTCGTAACTATTGAAAGAGCACATTGGAACAGGGAAGGCAGCGCCCGCCAGGATGATACTCATATTGAACGGTTTTTTGAAGAGGGAGTTGTTGATGGTCCGTATAAAGGGTTTAAACTTGATAGGGCTGAATGGGCTTGGGCCCAATCAGAATACTACAAATATCATAATTGGGATGAAGATGGTTTTATTTCTGCGGATAAGTTACGTGAACTCGGGTTAGAACAAATAATTCCGGATCTGGAAGCAGGACGAACTTTATACAAGTCAGATGTCAATAAGGAGTAAAGATGGTCGAAAAGTAAGGAGTGCAGACATGCATATTGTGATTATAGGCAATGGAATTGCAGGAAATGCTGTCGCTTCTAGCATTCGAAAACATGATCTGCAATGCAAGGTTACGATAATTTCAGAGGAGACTTGTCATTCTTATGATCCTGGTTCGCTTCCTTATTATGTTAGCAATGACGTACCTAGGCAGGCAGTTTTCCTTAGAGGCGGGGAAAATTCTGCCGATCATAAGATCAACCTTCTCTTAGGACATAAAGTAACGGATATTGATACAATTAATAAGAAGTTATATCTGGAGAACCATGCTGAACTAGGGTATGACAAGCTGGTGATTGCTACAGGTGGAAAATCAATCATGCCAAGAATTGAAGGAATTAATAAAGTCGGGGTATTAGGTTGTAAGTCCTTACTAGAGGCTGATCAATTAGCTGCACATCAAGGGAGAAGCGCAGTAATTATCGGTTCAGGGCTGATCGGCATTGAGGTGAGCGAGGCCTTAAGGAAAAAAGGTTATGAGGTTTATCTGGTGGAATTGCTGGCGTGGATCATGCCGAAGGTATTTGACGAAGGCCCTGCCCAATTAATGGCTGAGGGTCTACAGGCCAATGGCATTAGTGTTTTAACCAATGAAAAGGTGTTGCAGATTATTGGTGATACTCACGTCAGTGGAGTAATCACCGATAAACGGAAACTTTCCTGTGACACCGTTGTTCTGGCTACCGGAGTATTACCCTCTAATGAGTTAGCTGTACGTGCCGGGATCTCAATTGGCAAGACCCGGGGGATTAAGGTTAATGATCAGATGATGACGAACGTTCCGGATGTCTATGCCTGCGGAGATTGTGTCGAGGCTAAGGATGCCTTCAGCGGGGAAAGTTCACTCTTCTTATTGCGGCATAACGCTATTGAACAGGCAGCAGTAATCGCCCAAAGCTGTATAGGTATACCGGGGAATTATCGCGGTAGCTGGAATTTTACCAGAGCTCACTATTTTAGTACTCACGGGATATCCCTGGGCAAGACGTTAAGCACTTTCTCTGACCCGGAGAATGCCGAAGTAATTGAAGGATTTTATGGGTCAGATTATTACAGATTGATAATCTATCAGGGCAAGCTGGTCGGAGCGCAGTTAATTGGGCAGAAGCTGACCCAGCAGGCGGGGATATTATTAGGTGCTATGTGGCGTCAAGATGATTTAGCGGACCTGCGGGAAAATTGGAAAACTGTACAGCAATTTAATTCCCCCTATCCCTGGCAGTATCGAATCCTTGGCCGATATATGAATCTAAGTCAAGTGGGAGCCTAAAGGCCAATTTTTGCATTGTAAGAGAAAATTATTGAATAGTCCAGTTGTCGCATAATCGCACCGGTTGTTGTATTAATGCAACAGCCGGTGCGCTTGCGGAGAATGAGTGCCTTCGGCTCTAAAATACAAGTTAGCGTCGCATTTTTGCACCAGATGTTATAGAGAACTCATTGTTTCAGCGACTCTGGAGTTGGCATGATATTTGCATTAAATACGGTTCAAAGAAGTCTGAAAAGTGAATAAACAACAATTATAATGGGGGTGCGATTTTATGAAAAAGCCAGGCGAAGAAAAGTTAAGTTATTTATTTCAACCTGGGAAGATTGGCAAATACACCACGAAAAATAGAGTTAAGTACGGAGCTTGTTGAGTCTCCAATTACAACACCCGTGATGGTGTTATAACTCCCAGGGAACTCGCCCGAGATAAAGTTATTGCGGGAACGGGTTGTGGGATTATTACGAACCAAGGTGCCTATCCAGATCCTTTAGGGGAAGGGAAATCGTATTTTCGTCAAATTGCTTTGTTCGATGATAAGTTTTTGCCCCAATTTGAACAAATCGCGGGTTATATCCATGATAACGGAGCAGTGGCCATTCAGCAGATTTTGCATGCTGGCAGGTATGGGGGAATTGACCTAGGTTATTGTGTCCAACCCTCGGTAGTACCTCAAACCCTACCCCATTTCCGTCAGCCCCGGGAAGTAACTAAAGAACAAATTAAAGCCATGGTAACCCAACATGCAGAAGCAGCTAAACGGGCGATTAAGGCTGGTTTTGACGGCACGGAAATCACTAGTTTTATGGGTTATCTATTAGCGAACTTTAATTCCAAGTTTACTAACCGCAGGACGGATGAATACGGTGGTTCAGTAGAAAACAGGGGTCGCTTCATGCGGGAACTGATCTACGCTATCAAAGAAGCCCAAGGGGATGATCATCCTTTAATCGTCCGCCTCAATGGGGCCGAACTTATGGACGCCCATGGTGGTAACACAGAGGATGAATGTTTTGAACTCATGAAGATAGCCGGTGATGCCGGAGTAGATATGATCAGTGTAACCGTCGGGTGGCAAGAAGCACCGGAATCTTCCATCGGGCGAGATGTTCCTCCCGGTCACTGGAACCGTCTAGCCATCAGGGCCAAAAAACTTTTACCGAATATACCGATAACCTTCGGGGTACGGTTGCCTAATCCAGTGATGGCCAATCAGAACATTGCCGATGGCGAATTCGACTATTGGGAAGTTTGTCGCCCAATGCTTGCCGAGCCGGAACTTTTGCATAAAGCTGCTGAGGATCGCCTGGATGAGGCAAAACATTGCTTAGGCTGTATGAATTGTCTGGCCCGACTATTTAGAGATCTACCTTATCTCTGTACCAATAATCCTGCCTTAGGCCATGAAGTTGAACCGGAATACCATATTACTCCGGCTGTGGTTAAAAAGAAGATTATGATTGTCGGAGCAGGACCGGCAGGGATTGAGTGTGCAATAACCGCAACTAAGCGAGGGCATGATGTTACAATTTATGATAAGGGTGACAGCATTGGTGGTGGTCTTGTAGGCTATGCAGCCTATGACATTGCCAATAAAGAGGACCTCCAAAGCCAAATATCCTATTATAAAACGATGCTCGATAAGTTAGGAATCAAGGTCAATCTCAATACCGATGTAAACCCCAAGCTTATGAGAAGTGTTCTTCATCAATATGATGTCGCAGTGCTTGCCGTGGGAGCTGGAGTTGATATGAGTGCCATCCCGGTACCGGAACAAGAAGGAGTATTGGTATTGGCTGCCGATGTTGCTAGAGGAAAGGTTAAAGTGGGGCAAAAGGTGGTCGTATTAGGGGGAGGCAAGATTGGTTTGACCTTGGCGGAAGGCCTTACCCAGGAGGGTAAAGAAGTCACCATTGTGGAAAAGGAAAAACGTATTGCAGGAGATGTCATCCCCACTTGGAAATGGCGGCATTCCTCTTGGATAGACCAACTGAAAATAAGGACCTTAACTCTTTGTAGACCGCTAAAAATCGGAGCAGGTGGAGTAACTGTCGTCAATGACAAAGGGGAAGAGATTTTTGTCGAGGCAGATACGGTGATTGTTGCCTCACCCAGAAAGCCAAATCAAGAGTTGTTCCAAGAGTTTGAATTTATGGTGGATGAGTTACATGGGATTGGTGATGCCTTAGTTCCCAGGGGACTTTTACAGGCAATTCATGAGGGATATCGCTTAGGCGTACGGATTTAGATGAGAGATACGGGGGTGAGCTATCGTGGTATCAACAGTCTATGAAAAGTTTTTAGATGCTGAAATCTGGCAAGCCATACTTGACCGCAGGCAGGAGATCTTTACTGACATGCTTCCGGGAGCCAGCTTAGGGATATTGCCCAAAAAAGAGTTTGAATCCCCCGTTGGAACCATGTTGATCTGGCGAAGGCAAGCCGATAAAATGGTAGTTGATTACCAATCCTTTACAGGTTTTCAGAATGCCAGTGTAGACCTATTGATGATAGCCGATGATGCAGCCCTAGAGTCCCTGCAGAGTAAAGCAGAGGATAATCCCTTTCATGAAATGAGAGAACAGATTCGCCAGGGCAGTATCCTCTATTATGTAATGAAAAACAAGAATGAACTACTAAACTTAGGCTATGAAGAGTTAGTAGAGGTTTTAGGGATTCCAATTCTGGGGGCTTGTCGTTAACCTTGAAACTGTTGGGGAGAGTTTTGAGTAGGCTTGAAGGAGCAGTGGTAGAAATGATTTTTTTAAATCCAAGTGGGGCCCCGGAACTCGGCTGTAGTGAGTGTAGTTGCCGTTGGTATGACCGTTTAACGAATAGTTGCTATGAGTGTGGTCAGGTAGTTTCTGAGCAAGAAATTGCGGAATATCAGGCAGCTTTGGAATTGTTTTATGCCGAAAGAGGCATTAAACCTTAAATCGCCTAAGGAGGAGTAAGCTTGTCAGAAATAAATGCTGATGTTATCAAGAAGCTGGAAAGAGATTGGCGTTCCATGATTTTCATTTCCCATGATTTTTTCCATCGCTGGAGAATGGTTCTGGAGGAAAAATTTGGAGCAGAGGAAACCGTCGCCTTAGTAGATCGCTTTTGGGAATCAGTTGGAGAGGGAACTGCGGAAAGTTATCTCAAGCGAGGACGAGATACTGCGGACCTAGAACAAATAGTCAATGCCTTTGTGCGAGCTAGTCTTGTCATGGGCGAAAGTGCAAAATCGGTCAAAGAAGGAAATGACGTTCTCCTCATCCATGATAGCTGTCCGTGGGTAGGTTCTTACAAGGATTACGGAGCACCGGGACAATGTCAAGCAGGGTGTGACAAGTGGTTTGAGACGGCGCTAAAGGCAATATCACAGGATTTCACTGTTCAAACAGATAGCTGTATGGCAGCAGGTGAAAGTACCTGTACTAGACGCTATTCTAGAAAGAATAATGGATAATTAGTCAGAGAGATGAAAGCTGGTGTGATTATTAGATCACCCAGCTTTTTTCATCTATAGCTTAAGTGGTTTTACGTAGATACAGTGAATTGACTAATTAAGTATATTCGAAATATTAACCAAAGTATCTCTCTAAGCATCTGCCATTACCAAGCCTAAGAAGCGCGTTATTAAAACTTTGACAATTACGGGATCCCGTAATGAATAAGTAGTCGAGCAAAAACCGAAAGAAAAGCTTGAATCTAGTCTTGTAATATTACGCATCTTGCATTAAAATAAATATAACTAAATACTCGTTTGTTACTGGTGCCCTTCAAAGGGAGAATAGGGAACTGGGTGAGAATCCCGGACGGACCCACCACTGTAAAGAGGAGACTTATGCTTTAACCACTGGGAAACCGGGAAGGTGCATAGAGTCTATGATTCTAAGTCAGGAGACCTGCCAGTAACGTAGTAAGTCATGAATTAAGGTAAAGTTCATGGTCAATTTTCTTATCATGTGGTGAAAAGAAAATTAGACTATGAACTTTTTTATTTACCTTTTTAGAAAAAGGGGGTGAAACATTGGGATACCTTGGTCGAGATGTTGAGGTTGTTTCGATAAATAATGCACAATATTTGGTGGCTTCCTGTGATTCCTGTGGTGCGATTGGTATGAAGGAATTAGATGAATATAAGGTTCCATGGACTATTACAGGAAGGTTAACGACACGGGTGGCTTTGCTGGAAGTCTTATCCACAGGGGCAGTGCCAGAATTAATGACTGTGGCGATTTCTAATGAGCCGTATCCCACAGGAGATGAAATATTAAGGGGGGTGAACGATGAACTAGAATCAGCCGGATTAAAAACTCTACCCATGGCGATCAGCACGGAAAAAAACATGACGACCCAGCAAACTGGGCTCGGAATCAGTGTGATCGGGGTGGCTGAGAAAAACAAGTTGCGTATTGGAACTGCTCAACGAGGGGATGACGTCTATTGTTTAGGGTTTCCTAAAGTCGGATCTGAGCTCAACAATCCAGAGGATCCAGAAATTGTACAAGTGAAAGCTATTCAGGCTCTCTTAGAGATCTCAAGTATTCATGACATAATTCCTGTAGGGTCTAGAGGGATACGATTAGAAGCAGAACTTATTGCCTCCACCATAAACACCCGATTGGACGTTGATTCTGCTTGTCCTCTCGACTTGGATAAATCGGCTGGACCTTCTAGCTGTGTTATATTTTCTTCTTCGTCTTTATTATCACAATCATCACTAATACCACTATCATTTCCAACATCTCTATCATCTACATCATCAAGTACGTTTGATCATCTCCTTTCATCAGAGTTTCCTTTATTGCCTTTAACAAGAATCGGTCATTTATACTAAATTTAAGGAGGAATTGTTTATGAATAATCTAGGTACAGAACAACAGGACATAAAACTCTCCGCTTGGAATGTCAAAAGACTATCGATTATGGCCATTTTTATTGCCTTAAGTGCTGTGGGAGCACTGATTAAGATCCCAAGTCCGGTTGGAACTATTGGTATGGATTCGGCACCCGGATTTTTCGCTGCGCTGGCCTTTGGAGGACTTACAGGGGCGATTGTTATTGCTTTTGGGCATTTGCTGACGGCAGCCGTTGTCGGATTCCCGATGACGATTCCAATCCATTTATATATTGCTTTACAAATGGCTTTATGGGCTGTAGCCTATCGCTGGGTAAATGAGAAGCTCGGTCTGATTCCGGCTGTTATCGTTGGAATTATCCTGAATGGAGTTGTATCATCCTTTGCCATGCTGCCGTTGATGGGTATGGGAGGGGTAATGGGCTTGATGCCTTTTCTCGTCGTCGGGGCAGCTCTCAACGTTATTATTTCGGCAGTAGCCTACAAAGCAATTAAGGGAAGTCGACTCATTTAGGTGATGAGGTGAAACCGTGGAAACCGTAGAAGCTGTAGGAACCCTAGAAACCGTGGAAACCGTAAAACCCGGTAAAAATGCTATTGAACTCAATAATGTTTCTTATTGTTATCCGAACGCCCAAGAACTCAGTTTGAAAAACATCAGCTTGACCGTGAAAAAAGGGAAATTTATCGTCTTAATGGGATCCACAGGAGCGGGAAAAACAACCTTGAGTTTGTGTCTAAACGGTCTAATTCCCCAGCTCCTGGAAGGAAAATTAACAGGACAGGTGAGCGTAGCTGGCAAGAATGTAGGGAAAACTGCAGTTCAGTCGATGTCCAAAGTTCTTGGGCTGGTCTTACAAGATCCAGAGACCCAAATTATCGGTCGAACGGTTGAGGAAGACACAGCATTTGGCCCCCGCAATTTTTTAGTTCCCTTCGATGAGATTAATCTGAGGGTCGATCAAAGCTTAGAAAAAGTCCGCCTCAAAGGGTATAACCAGCGCATATCTGAGGAACTTTCAGGTGGAGAAAAACAACGCTTGGCAATTGCGGGTGTGCTCGTGATGGAACCTGAAATTTTGGTGCTGGATGAACCAACTTCAGAACTCGACCCGATAGGACGATCAGAAATCTATCAAACGTTGGATGATCTACGACGGAAAAGGGATTTGACCATTTTGTTAGTTGAACACTCCAGCGAAGAACTGATTCACAAGGCCGATGAGGTCTTGGTACTTAAGCAAGGGGAAGTCGTCTGGAAGGGACTACCGACTGAACTCTTTCGCAATCTTCCCCTCTTGAGTCAGTTGGGGATAAAGCCGTTACCCGTCAGTCAGCTCGGCTGGGATTTCTACGAGAAGGGCTGGATTACCTTTGCAGAAATCCCTTTGGATATCCCATCAGCGGCAAACATAATTAGAGCGTTGTTACCTAAATACGGACATTGGCACAAACATGGGCATGTGCCAGTTCAAGAAGAGATAAAGAATCACCTGTTTAAGCAGGAACCATATTTGTTAGAAGCAGAAATCGCAGTTCAAGTCAGCGATCTATTTTACCAGTACAATTCAAGCCAGCCCGCTTTGCGAGGAATTAATCTGACGATTAAAACTGGCGAGTTCGTGGCCTTGATCGGGCAAAACGGTGCTGGAAAAACAACTTTAGCCAAACATTTTAATGGACTTTTAAAACCAACTCGTGGAGAGATTATCGTTGAGGGAATGAATACTTTACAATATGATTCGTCTGATTTATCAAAAACCATCGGCTACGTCTTTCAAAATCCCGATCATCAAATTTTTTCCGCTACTGTCGAGAAAGAATTAGAATTCGGGCTTAAAAATGCAGGCTACAAAGGTCAGGAAATCAAACAACGAGTGGATGAGGTCCTTCAGTATACTGGGTTAGAAAGATACCGTAGTGTTCATCCGTTTAGTCTGGGTAAAGGAGAACGGCAAATGATTGCCGTAGCTTCAATTCTTGCCTTAAAGCCTAAACTGCTGATCATCGACGAACCGACCACTGGCTCGGACTGGGCAGGTGTTCAGTCAATGATGGCTTTGATATGTAAACTCCACGCTGCAGGGACCACAATTATCATGATTAGCCATGATATGGACTTAGTTGCCCAACATGCCAAGCGGGTTATAGTCATGAAAGAGGGCGGGGTTATGTTAGATGGTACTCCTGAAGATGTTTTTTCTGAGGAACAACTACTCCTCGACTCTGCCATTATTCCACCCCAACTCTGTAGGCTCTCCGCGCATTTGAAGGATATTTTAGGTCATAGAACCTTCATCGAATCACGTGAGTTTATGGCGCTGTTCGAAAGACAGGAGCAGAAGGAATGTTAATTGAGCACTTACCGGGAGACACGTTGATCCATCGTCTGGATGTACGGACTAAAATGTTCGGCTTCTTAGGGTTTATGATTCTTTCGTTTCTATTCCAAGATCCGAAATTTCAAGTCTTGATCGTTTTCTCGACAGGGCTTTTAGCCATTTGGATTAAAATCCCCTTGCGAAAGATCGGAAGAATGCTGGTTCCCTTGATTCCTATCATTATTTCGATTATTCTAATCACAGGATTTACCTTTACGCCTGAGCGCTTTGAACAGGTTTCTAGCCAAACGATCCTCTTTTATGCTCTGCCAGGAGACAGATTAGGGGCTACTTTGGGGGGATTTTTGATGGGCTCTACGTTTATCTTGCGTCTCTTTAGTATGATGATCACTTCTTCTGTCTTGACTTTGACTACGTCCATGGATGACTTCACCCAATTCTTTCATAAGATGAAGGTTCCAGTTGAGGTCGCCATGATGCTGACAACGGCGATACGATTTATTCCGACCCTGGATAAAAAACGCAAGCAAATTTTAGAGGCTCAAAAGGCACGTGGGACAAAATTCAAAGAGAAGGGGATCGTCGGTTCCCTCCAATCCTACCTTCCGATTATGATTCCTTTGTTTATCAATTCGATTATGATGGCCAATTCCCTTTCGATGGCAATGCTCAATCGAGGATATGGTTTGAATCGGAATTGGACATCGATGCGCGAGCTAGCATTTACCCCAAGGGACTATTGGGCCATGGCTTTTGTTGTTATGTTATTGATGTTGGCACTCTTTGTTCGATTTCAACTTCAACTAGGAGTTTTGTAGTTTTTCATAAACTGGCTAGTGTGAAGGTATTCATGTTTAAAGATTAGTTGCAACGAGGCATCACATGGCTTATACTTTCCATCAATAATCAAAGTAAGGAACTTCTAATTAATCAAATTAAGTAATCTCATTGGTGCATAATTTTTATAATAGAAAAATCATTTAAATTCAGTAATATTCAATCAATACGATCCATAAAGAGATAACCTAATACCGTTTTATGTCGTCTTATAACGATTGATACTTAGATTAATTGAAATGTGGGAGAGAAATTATGGCGCGAGAAAAAGATCGACATACTTGGCGCGAAGGATATACTACGGGAAGTTGCGCAGCGGGTGCAGCAAAAGTAGCCTGTCTGCTCCTTAGAGGGGAAAGTTTAGCTGAGCGGGTAGAGATTCCACTACCGAATTCGGCGCGCTTAACAATGCCCATCCATGGCGGCGAATCTGGATATCCAGAAGCGAGGGCAAGCATTCTGAAAAACGGTGGAGACGATGCGGATATTACCCATGGGCTTGAGATTCAGGCGATCGCGCGCTATATTTCCCCTTTAGGAGAGGTTCACATCTGCGGGGGCCAGGGGGTTGGGACCGTCACTAAAAAAGGATTGGCCATCTCGGTTGGGGAAAGCGCCATTAACCCGGTACCAAGGAAGATGATTCTTGAGGCGGTTCGGGAGGTATTCCCAGAAGAGGAACTCGAAATTATGATCGAAGTCCCAGCCGGAGAAACTGTTGCCCTGCGCACTCTTAATCCGAGACTAGGGGTCGTCGGAGGAATTTCAATACTTGGGACAAGTGGAATTGTCCGACCAATGTCCGAGGAGGCGTTTAAAACCTCGATTCTACCGGAGTTGGACCAGGCAGTAGCCTATGGGCATAAAACCATAGTTCTCACTCCAGGGCACTATGGGTATCGAGTGGCGACTGAACGTTTTAAAGTCCCGACTGAAGCAGTGATCCAGATGAGTAACTTTGTTGGCTATCTTTTAGAAGAAGCGGCTTATCGGGGGATTGAACAGGTTATTCTCTTAGGGCACATCGGAAAGCTCATAAAAGTAGCGGGCGGAATTTTCCATACCCATAATCGTGTGGCAGATGCCCGAATGGAAATCTTACTTGCGCATGCAGCGCTAGCAGGGGTTAATCAAGACACCTTAAAACATTTGGCAGACTTTCCAACCACCGAAGGGGCCACCTCAGAACTCTTGCTCCTTGGAGAGCAGAAGTTGCTCCATCATCTGGCACACTTGGCGAGTGATAGAGCTCAGGCGTTCACCTTTGGACGTTTAAGGGTTGGAACGATCATGACCTTGTTAAACGGCCAACCGGTTGGCTGGGATTCGGAAGCTCAAAGGATCGTTGAGGAACAACGTTGGGCGTGGTCAATCGAGCCCTAACTTTTGCTAGATAGACAAACACTTATTGGTCACCATTAATGTAACTCCATGAGTGTGTTAACTCTAAAAAACACCTTTTCTCAGTAAAAGGTGTTTTTTCGCATCTTCACAGAGAAAAACATATACATTCCGCTGCTTTGTGTAGTAGGTAATCTCACAGAATCAGAAAGAAATGTTACGATGTCGTGCACTTAGGAAAAAGGAATAAATTACACATCTAAGAATAAAAGGATTTATTTGGGTATAAACGAATACAAAGGGCCTGGTCCCTAAACTTCTTGAAGATAACAGTATCGCATTCTATGATACCAATAACCCTGAAGAAGTCATCTTTAGCATGGATGCTCCTTATATGTACGATGCCAAAAACGAACTAAGCAATGACATTAAATTAACTCTGGAATCAGCGGAGAAGGGTTATCGTCTAACCGTTCTACCGAATAATGAATGGCTAAGCAGTACAGACAGGGTATTTCCAATCATCATAGATCCTACCTTGCAGACAAAACAGGAAACCTCAAATATAACAGATAATCATGTGTCCGAAGGACTTCCGAACTCTAACTTCGAGAACAGCCATATGCTCAAGACCGGTAATTCGACTGGGGGAGTTCATCGCTCCTATCTTAAATTTAATCTGCCAACGTTAACGGCTTCTGATATGGTTGTTAACGCTAATCTGTATATGAACTTGTTAACCCCTAACTCGGCCGTTAGACAGGTTAATGTCCACAAAGTCCTAGGTGACTGGAGCGGGAACTCAATAATCTGGAACAATAAACCTAATTATGATACAAAAGTCGTCGATTATCAATTTGTGAAGGATCTTGCACCATATTATACTTGGGATGTCACAAGTATTGTCAAAGACTGGTACACAACCGGTAACAATTATGGGCTAATGCTCAAAAACCAAGATGAAGTAAATCCTGGTTACACAGAATACGTTTCGGCGAATACTAGCAGTGCTTACACCTCATTAAGAGCGAGTGTCGTCTTATCCTATATCAACAACTCTGGCTTGGAAAGTTATTGGACGTATCACTCCCAGGATGTCGGAAGAGCCGGAACAGGCTACGTCAATGATTACAACGGAAACGTCATCTTCGCCCATAATGATTTAGAGATGAATGGCAACAAGATGCCCATTTCCTTAAACCACGTGTATAACAGCAATGATAAAGATACTGACCTTAAATACGGACCCGGCTGGAGACTTAACTTAAATCAAAGGATCGCCGAACAGACCATAAGCGGCGTCCCATACTATATCTATACCGACGGAGATGGCACCAAACATTATTTCAAATATGACTCATGAAGAAATAAAGTAATATCTAAATCAAACTTAAACTTATTACTACGAACAACTAACGTTCAGAGCGTTAGTTGTTTTTTTCTAAAAAACAAGAGAAAGGACTGAAAGAATCAAAAGATCGTAGAAAGATGGAAAAACATCCAAACGTCCAATGATGCCGGTAAACTTGATGACTATTAACAGTACAACCTGGAAATATCCAAACCAAGAAAGACTATGATTATTCCGGTACAGGGTTAACATTAACAAATAGCAAAACCTACAATTATGCAGATGCCAACTGGAAAGATAAACTCACCAGCTATGACGGTAAAGCGATAACCTATGATGCTATAGGTAATCCCCTGACCTATGACGGCTGGACCTATACCTGGGAAGCGGGAAGACAGCTTGCTACCATGAGTAAGGGAACAACCAATCTTTCGTTTAAGTATAATGATTCGGGGATAAGGACTCAAAAGACCGTTAACGGAGTTACGACAAACTATTACTTGAATGGTGATAAAGTAACCCTAGAGGATAACGGTACGGATAAGATATATTATAGTTATGATGCTGCCGGAAACCTAGTGAGCATGAACTTAAACGGCACAGAGTACTATTATATTCGAAATGCACAAGGGGATATTATTGGGCTGTTTGACAGTGCAGGAACACAGGTTGTTGGATATACCTATGATTCCTGGGGTAAGCTGATTTCGACAGATGGAAGTCTAAAGGACACGGTAGGAGCTAAGAATCCGTATCTGTACAGAGGGTATAGGTCTGATAGTGAGACTGGATTGTATTATCTGCAGAGTAGATATTATAGTCCCGAGTGGGGAAGGTTTATTAATGCGGATGCTGAGGGCGGAAAAGTAGGACAGCTATTAACTCATAATGTGTTTGCGTATTGCATGAATAATCCTGTAAACATGTCTGATCCAAATGGCAATGTTGCTTAGTGGATTATTGGTGGAGTAATAGGAGCAATTGCAGGCGCAGCATACTCATATACTACAACTGGTTCTCTAGATAGGAGATATGTTGGAGGGGAATGTTGCAGCTGGTGAAGTTGGCAAACTTTTAAGTCATAACGTATTTGCATACTGCATGAATAATCCTTTTATATGGCTGATGAGAGTGATAATTGGCCGAGCTGGAATTCTATCAACGCGGCACTGAAGGTTGTTGCAGCAGTTGGATCGTAGTCGTAGCAGTGGTAGTAACATGTGCTTCGTTTGGAACCACGGCACCGCTAACGGCTATAGCTGCAGCGGCTGCAATCGGTATACTTGTTTTACACCAAGCTATAGCGGCATGGGAGAAATCAAGTGATGATCCACGTGTGAGAGAAGAGTACTATTCGAGACGCAAGGCAGTATTAGATGAAAAGGCGGCTGTAAGGGAAGCGGAACTCAGATTGAAGGAAGGGATTGAGCGGGGATTAGCAGAAGGTAAAGCAATAGGTAAAGAAGAGGGTAAAGCAGAAGTTGCTAGGAACCTGATAGACCTTGGAGTCGAGATCTCAAAGATTGCTAAAGCAACAGGTTTATCCGAAGAAGATATTAGATTACTGAAGAATTAGAGTAAAATAACGCGGGGAAAAAACGAGGGGACAGGTGCGTTGTTTCCGAAACAACGCACCTGTCCCTCTGTTTTCCCTCGATTATCTTTAGTCTGATTAATCTTCGATAATTCGTCCGTCTGTTGATATTGTGACGACATTCCATGGTATCATTTTTCCGCTGCTCGACAAGGCCTTCTTTACAGCTTGAACTAAACCGCCACAGCAGGGTACTTCCATTCTTAAGACCGAGACGCTTTTTATTTCATGTTGTTTTAAAATCGCTGTCAGTTTCTCAGAATAATCGGTATCATCCAGTTTGGGGCAGGCAATCAGGGTGATCTTATTGCGCATAAACTTTTCGTGAATATTGGGGTAGGCGAAGGCAGTGCAGTCAGCGGCAATCAGCAAATGTGCGTTATTGAGGTAAGGTGCAGTTACTGGTATTAATTTCAACTGGCAGGGCCACTGTCCAAGTCGGGAGTGTGAGTTTTCAGCAGAATGAACTGGTATGTCTTCAAGTTGTCTTTTGTCCAGCACTTTTGCTTGGGTACCGGGGCAACCACAGGGAAGGGAGGCTACAAGCTGTGGCTTGTTTTTCTCCATATGCTTTTTGACAGCTTCTTCGTCATAGACGACAGTTTCTCTCTCTTCAAGCACGATAGCTCCAGTCGGGCACTCAGGTAGACAGTCACCAAGACCGTCACAATAGCTTTCAGAAACAAGCCGGGCTTTACCGTCAATCAGTTGTAAAGCACCTTCATGACAAGCAGTGACACAAAGGCCGCAACCGTTACACTTTTCTTCATCTATTTTTATAATATTTCTTAACATTGTCATAACCCCTTTCGAATGATTGTTTTTACAGGTTCATTATATTACAATGAAAGAATTAAATCGGTATCTGAGGATACAAAAATGAGTAGGGGTGTGTGATGTTTGAAAAATACTTGGATAAAGTTTCGCAAGTAAGCCTTTTTCAAGGAATTGAAAGAGATGCCATTTTAGCTATGTTAAATTGTTTGAAGCCTAAAGTTTGCAGCTATAAAAGAAGTGATTATATTGTGACGGGCGGAGATCCCTATGAAAGCGTTGGAATAGTTCTCAAGGGTACAGCGACGGTCAGTAAAGAAAATGCCGCAGGAAACAGGATTGTTATGACACTTTTAAAGCAAGGGGATATTTTTGGTGAGTTAGTCGCCTTTTCCAGCCAAATGATCTGGCCAGCAACTGTTCAGGCCCATGAAGCTTGTGAGGTTCTTTTCCTACCGAGAGGAAAAATTGTTGGCGAGTGTGACAAGATGTGTTCATGGCACAGAATTCTGATCCAGAACTTTTTAAAGATAATTTCCGAAAGAGCCATGATGTTGAACAAGAAGGTTGAATATCTGACGATCAAAAGTATGCGCGGGAAAATCTGCACATATTTATTGGAGCAATATAAAAAGACAGGCGACAAAAACATAATTCTGCCCTTAAATCGAAATGAACTCTCGGATTTTCTAAATGTGTCTCGTCCATCCATGTCCAGAGAAATGCGTAAAATGAAGGATGAAGGAGTTATTGATTTTCATTTGACTGAATTCGAAATTTTAGATTTAGAAGCCTTAAAGTATATGAGTGATTTATAGTGGATAATAAATCTCATTTGTATCAAAATATATTGTAATGCATTAAACAATATGAAGGAGATACAATTGTGAATGTTGATGTGATAGGTGTTCCAATTGATTTGGGAGCAAATAGAAGAGGCGTTGATATGGGCCCAAGTGCCATAAGATACGGCGGCTTGAAAAAAGCCATAACTAACCTTAACATAGGTTATAAGGATATCGGCAACATTGATGTGCCTATTCCTGAAAGCTATGATGATTTTGTAGATGAGAGTTTCAAGAACGAAGAAGAAATAGGCTATGTTAACAAAAGCTTAGCTTCCTTAGTCAGGAAGAGTCTTTTAGAAGGGAATTTGCCGATAATTCTCGGTGGCGATCATAGTATTGCAGTTGGGAGTATTCTGGGCACTCAGAGTGTATTAGAGAATATTGGTGTGCTTTGGATAGATGCCCATGGGGATTTCAATACCAGAGAAACTACGTTGTCAGGTAACTTGCATGGAATGTCCTTAGCTGCATCAGCAGGTTTTGGGGCATTGGAAATGACGGGATTTAAACCTAAGGATGTTAACTACGTAAACCCGAAAAAAGTTGTCTTAATAGGCGCAAGGGATATTGATAATGAGGAAGCTATATTAATCAAAGAATCGGGTATTACAGTATTTACAATGTCTGATATTGACGAGTATGGGATGAAAGAGGTTATGGTTAGAGCTTTAGAAATCGTAGCCGCAGATACTGAAGGCTTTCATGTTAGTTTTGACTTGGATGTCATGAATCCTAATGAAGCTCCTGGGGTAGGAACTCCTGTAAACGGAGGTCTTACATTTAGAGAAGCTCATCTAGCAGCGGAAATGATCTCTAATAGTAAGAAATTGCGTTCTTTAGAAGTCGTTGAATTAAATCCTATTCTTGATCATATGAATCAAACAGGCAAATTAGCTGTCTCGCTTATTTGTTCAATGATCGGAAAAAGAATACTTGGGTGAACACTATTTTTTAAGAAGGTATTTTGAAAAAGAGGAATTTAGTATATACTTATAGAATATCTCATTATCAGTCGATTGGACTATTCATAAATTTAATAGCGTTATGCTTAAGGTTCCTTTGTAATAAAGGATCTAAAAGGGGAAGTCGGTGAAAGTCCGACGCGGTCCCGCCACTGTAAACAAGGAGTTCTCTTCGAAATCCTACGCTCAAATGCTGGGACAGAGATGAGAATGATGATCTGAAGCCAGGAAACCTGCCTTAAGTAGCATCACAAACCTACGAGCGATAGGAGATGTGTGTGTTTATTTAGGGTAAACCATACGAGCCGCTCAGGCTCGTTTTTTTATTACCCACAACACAAGGGAAGAAGGTTTTTCATGTTACAAGTAATCGGTATCGGCCCTGGAAGGCCGGAATGGTTGCCCCCTGCAATTACTGAACTTGTAAAGAACTGCGAAATTCTAATCGGAGGGTCTAGGGCTCTAAAACTCTTTCCTGATTTCACAGGGCGCCAGTACTCCCTATCCGGTGACCTAGCTAGCAGTATAGAAGTGATCAGAAGCGCACTTCTAGAAGAGAACGTTGTTGGAGTTCTCGTCTCAGGCGACCCAGGGTTTTTCAGTTTTTTACCTAGACTTAAGAAGGAGTTTCCGGAGGAAATAATCGACGTCTATCCTGGGATCAGTTCTCTTCAATTCGCTTTTGCAAGAGCCGGGCTTCCTTGGCAAGAGGCCATCTTTGCAAGTGTTCATGGTCGAGAATTGTCTGTACTTCCTCAGGTAATTACTCGTCCCACAGCGGTTCTAACCGGTGGAGAAAATACGCCTCAGAAAATCGCGCAACTCTATATGGAGCGTGGCAATAACCCTCTTATTTCAGTCGGTAATGCCCTTGCTTATCCAGAGGAATTTTGGTCAACAATGGACGCAGAGCATTTGGCTCAGGAAAAAACCATGTTAAAGAATGCTATCGTTATCCTCTATCCAAATACTATTCAAGATTCTCAGCACTCCCCTAAACAGGGTGTAGGTTGCAGGCTTGGAATTCCAGACGAAGAGTTTCTGCGCGGAAAGGTTCCCATGACCAAGGCGGAAATTCGGGTTCAAGTACTCGCCAAAGCCCAAATTTCGAAATATGATCAGGTCGTGGATATTGGAGCGGGTACGGGGAGTATTAGTATCGAAGCAGCCGGCCTCGCTTCTGAAGGTGTAGTATACGCAATTGAGCATAATTCAGAGGCTCAAGCACTTATTCTTGCTAATCAACTCAAGTTTGGAGTTTCAAATCTTCGTCTGATTCCTGGTGCTGCGCCAGATGTTTTCGGGGAACTTCCCCCAGTCGATGTCTGTATTATTGGTGGCAGTAATGGACGTTTATCAGAAATCTTAAATACGGTTCCCCTTGTTGAAGGGGGAAGAATCGTGATCACAGCAGTGACCATCGAAACAGTGGCTCAAGGATTGAAACTGCTTACAGACTTTAACTATCAGGATATCGATACCGTCTCTATTCAAGCAGTCCGATGGAAAGCAGTACAAACTCTGCATATGGCCCAAGCTTTGAATCCAATCTTTATAATTTCAGCACGAAAAGGGGAAGCATCATGAATACAACCTGGGGAAAATTCTATGGAGTCGGGGTCGGTCCCGGTGATCCTCGGCTCTTGACTTTGCAAGCCGTTGATGTCCTACAATCAGTGGATTTGGTAGCTATCCCCAAATCCAAGCTCGATCGAGAAAGTGTGGCCTGGGATATTGCCAAAATTCATTGTCCAACTAATGTCCGACTTGTCGAACTCGAAATGCCTATGACTTCGGATCAGCAGGTTTTAACAAAGGCTTGGCAAGATGGAGCACAAACCCTCCTAGTTGAACTGAAACAGGGTAAATCCGTTGCCTTTATCACGCTGGGAGATCCTTCCCTTTATAGTACTTACAGCTACCTACTTAACATCCTTCAGGAGGAATTACCACAGGAATGTGTTATCACAGTGCCAGGCATTACGGCTATGTCCGCGGCGGCAGCCAAGATTAACTTGCCTCTTGCTACTGGGGATGAGCCTCTTCTAATCTTGCCAAGTACCGAAGATGTTGGAGAATTTCTTAATTTCCCCAATTTAGTCTTAATGAAAGTCTCCCGCAGGCTTCCTGAGATTTTAACGCTTCTGAAAGAGCGCGAGAGAAAAGCGGTCTTGTTAACTCGCCTTGGACAATCCGGAGAGAAAATCCGCTGGGAACCTAAACCAGAGGATTTCACTGCCGACAAAATCGATTATCTTAGTTTGTTACTCGTGAAAAAAGACTTATTGGGGAGGGGAAACAGTGAGCCAGAAAAGAACTAAGGGTAAAGTTATCTTCGTCGGTGCTGGTCCAGGGGATCCTGAGCTGATCACGATCAAAGGCTCTCGGGCGCTGGAAAGAGCGGATCGCGTGATTTATGCCGGGTCTTTAGTTAACCCGGAATTACTTGGCATTTGTCGTCCCGGTACCCCGTTTCATGATAGCGCCCACCTTACACTGGAAGAAGTGGTCGCTCTAATGTTCAAGGGAACCCAAAGCGGAGAAACCATCGTCCGACTCCATACAGGAGATCCCAGTATGTATGGAGCTATAAAGGAACAATTTGAACATTTAGATAAACAGGAAATACCGTATTCTGTTATTCCGGGGGTCAGTTCGGTGTTTGCAGCAGCCGCAGCAGTTAAACGGGAATTTACACTGCCGGAAATTAGCCAGACCTTGATACTCACCCGCTTAGCCGGACGCACTCCCGTTCCAGAACGTGAAGCACTTGCCAAATTAGCGCAACATCAAGCCAGTATGGCGATTTTCTTAAGTGTTCAGGATATGGGATCCGTCGTCCAAGCCTTATTGGAGGGTGGTTATCCGGCCTCCACCCCTATTGCTGTGGTCGCAAAAGCAAGTTGGCCGGATGAAGAGGTTCTGCTGGGAACCTTAGAAACCATCGTGGAAAAAGTTAAAGATGCAGGAATTCGTAAACAGGCTCAAATTCTTGTCGGGGACTTCTTAGATCCGGCCAAGGGGTACGCCCGTTCCAAACTCTATGACCCGACCTTTACGCACGAATATAGGCAAGGGACAGAAAAGTGAACATAAATGTAGGCCAAGACGTGGATGTAAAAACGAAAATTGCGCTTGTGTCTTTAACGGACCGAGGGTTGGACACGATCCAACGTATTGGAGAAGGGCTTCCGAATACCGTCCTTCAAAAAGTCTATATTCATGAGAAAGTGCTCGGTCAAACTAAGAATCAGGGTGAAGCACAAAAACATGAGCTGCAACTGCAGATCTTTACTCGTTTGAGGGATATTGTCCCGAGACTGTGGCAAGAGTATTCGGTGTTGATCTTTGTCATGGCGACAGGAATTGTTGTACGTCAAATTGCCTCTTTAATAGAAGGAAAAGATCGAGATCCTGCTGTGCTTGTCTTAGACGAAGCAGGGAAATTCGTGATTCCTCTGCTTTCTGGCCATTTAGGTGGCGCAAACGCTTGGGCCCATCAGATCTCTGCACAACTTGGAGCATTGCCCGTTATTACGACAGCTACGGATGTAAGGGGAATGGTGGCGCCTGACGAATACGCTCGCAGGTATGGCTGGAAAGTAGAACCTATCGATCATTTGCCAGCGGTCAACCGCTTGCTCTTAGAACAAAATCGTCTCAATGTCTGGGCAAGTTATCCTTTGAAATCTGAGCACCATACCTGGGTAAGTGATCCCCATTATCATTTCTTGTCCGAAAAGGAAAAAGATCAAGCAAATGTTATAATCGATGCTTTTCCACATTCAAGCCTTAAGGTGGATTGCCTGTATTTAGTCCCACCCATTTTAAGTGTTGGGGTGGGGTGCCGTCGCGGGGTTTCTAGCGAAGTTATTTTAGAGAGAATCAGGACGTCAGTAGAACAGCTCGGAGCCTCCCTGAAGGCCATCTCAGGAATTTATAGCGTTGATCTGAAATCTGACGAAGTGGGTCTGATTGAAGCGGCTAAATACCTCAGAGTTCCGTTTCAAACCTACCGAGCAGATGAACTACAAGCGGTTAATCTTCAAGAACAGTTAAGTCGATCAAACTTTGTAAGGGAAAAGATAGGAGTGGACGGTGTATGCGAAGCAGCGAGTTTACTGGGAGCCAAAAGGGGACGGCTGGTTCTGCCCAAGACCAAGGGGCAGGGGGTCACAGTGGCGATCAGCATAGAAAACTTTTTGTCGTAGGCCTCGGGCCGGGGGACCAAGACCATATGACAACACGGGTTCAGTCGGTATTAAATGAGGTTGAATTTATCGTGGGCTATAAAACCTATATCGACCTGATTCGGCCGTTTATAACCCATCAACAAATTGTTGCAACTGGGATGCGTCAAGAAATTGATCGCTGTCGAGAAGCCATTCGTTTGGCGGCAGAAGGACACCGAGTCGCCGTCGTAAGCAGTGGGGATGCCGGAGTTTACGGCATGGCTGGGATTATTATCGAGTGTCTGGAACAAGAAGACCTCCTCGATCTACCCCTGGAAATCATTCCTGGAGTGACGGCAGCCTCTGCAGCAGCTTCCATGTTAGGTGCTCCCTTAATGCATGATTTTGCAGTGGTTAGTTTAAGTGATCTTTTAACGCCTTGGGAAGTCATCGAGAAACGAGTGCGCTTAGCCGCCGAAGGTGATTTTATCTTTGCCCTTTATAACCCGAAAAGTAACGGTCGTCCACAACACATAGAGACCGTACGGGAGATTATCCTCCGCTATCGTCATCCTGAGACTCCTGTAGGACTGGTTCGTGAGGCTTTACGTGGGGATGAATCGAGCGTGCTGATTACCACCTTGGGGGAATTCACCAAGCACCCCATCGACATGCTCACGACGGTGATTATAGGTAACTCTCAAACCCGAATCGTTGGCCCCTATATGGTGACTCCTCGAGGATACAAACTGTGAGGCTTTTGGTCCTAGCAGGAACAGAGGATGGGCGAGAGCTAGCGGATGCCCTGATGCAGAGGGGACATGATGTTTTGGTCTCCACTCTGACCGCCTATGGCGCAGATTTGGCACAAGAACAAGGGCTGCCAGCTCGCTCGGGAGCGATGGATGCAGAAATCCTCACTGATCTTCTCCAAGCTAATTCCTTTTCAGCTCTGGTGGATGCTACTCATCCCTACGCGGTACGGGTGAAAGAAATGGCCAAAACCGTCTGCGCAGAGCTAGCCCTACCTTACCTCCGCTGGGAGCGCTCAGCACTGGAGCTAGCCGCTCATCCCCTTATTCATTGGGCAGAGGGCCTACCGGCCGCAGTACAAATGGCAACGAAGTTAGGACAACGTATTCTGCTCACCACCGGAAGTAATGGGTTGCCTGAATGGGTAGCTCATCCTTCAATGAATGACAAAATGCTCTATATTCGCGTGCTCCCTACGTCTGAGGTGTTAGCGCGTTGTGAATCCTTAGGCTTTAAACCCAATCAAATTATTGCTGCTCAGGGTCCATTTTCCCAAGCTTGGGATGAAGCCATGTTTAAGCAATTAAAGATCGAGGTGGTGGTAGCCAAAGAAAGTGGAAAAGTTGGCGGAACCCTCGAAAAAGTACAGGCGTGTCTCAGCTTAAACCTTCCCTTGGTGATTCTAAAACGACCCGTTGTCGAAATGGATTCAAAACGTTGTACAGTGACCCAATTTATTAAACAATTGGAGGAAACGATACCATGAAATCAGAACTAATTCTTTTAGGACACGGTAGCCGCCGTGCCGAGGCTAATCAAGGACTTTTAGTGGTCGCCGAAAAAGTAAGTCGCTTAATGGAACAACCGGTAACTCCTGCCTATATGGCTCATGATCACCCGAGCCTTCCCGAAGCGGTAGAAGCCAAAATTAAAGCTGGCGCATCTAGTATTGTTGTCATGCCGCTCTTTCTCTTCCGCGGAGTCCATGTGACGGTGGATATCCATGAAGAATTACGAGAAATTCGGGAACAGAATCCGAAGGTGGAGATTGTCTTTACCAAAGAACTGGGAGCTGATGACGGGATTGCGAATTTGGCCAGTCTGCGCATCAAGGAGGCTTTAGCTGAATGACAACCGCCTTCATTTTAGACCCGAGTCAAATCGAAGTAGAAAGCATGCGGATTATTCGCGCTGGACTAACCCGTCCCTGGCTAGAAGCTGACTTTCCAGTGGTAGAACGGATAATTCATACAACTGGAGATCCTTCCTTAGAATCGGCCATTGCGATTCATCCGGAAGCGATCGCCTGCGGGCTAAAGGCTCTACAAGAAGGTGCCAACGTGATTACGGACGTTGAGATGGTTCGAGCAGGGATTTCCAAAGAAAAACTCAAATCCTTGGGTGGGACAGTGGAATGCTTCTTAAATTCTTCCGGTGTTCCCGAACAAGCCAAAGCATGGGGCATCACACGCTCAATGACGGCTTTTCGTATGAATGCCGAGGGTCTGCGCGGCTCAATCGTGGCGATTGGCAACGCTCCAACGGCTCTCATCGAAGTCTTGCGTTTAGCTGAGAATCCGGAGACCCGCCCTGCTTTGATCGTCGGAATTCCCGTGGGTTTTATCGGAGCAAAAGAGTCTAAGGATTTACTTTGGGAGCACCAAGAGTTCCCTTCGATTACAGTCCTCGGGACGCGAGGAGGAAGTCCCATCGCTGCAACAGTAATTAACGCCTTAATTTATACAGTTTTAAAACAGCTTAAATAAGCTCAAAAAGCACCGCTTAAGAAAAAGAGGGTGAAAATAATGTCTTCAAATCATCAATCAACAGCCAAACTTATGATCCAGGGGACCTCTTCAAGCGTTGGAAAGAGCGTTTTGGCTGCTGCATTTTGCCGAATTTTTTATCAAGAAGGCTACCATGTAAGTCCGTTTAAAGCACAGAATATGGCGCTTAATTCCTTTGTGACCACAGCAGGCGGAGAGATGGGGAGAGCTCAAGTGGTTCAGGCCCAAGCTGCTGGAGTCGAACCAGAGGTACGAATGAACCCAATTTTACTTAAACCCAGTGGGCCAACCGGCTCTCAAGTCGTTATTATGGGCAAGTCTCAGGGGAATGTGACAGCTCTGCGTTACCATGGGGAATATCAACGTATGACTTGGCCTTATGTGACTGAGGCACTCCACGGCTTGCTCAAGGACTATGAAATCGTAGTGATTGAAGGAGCAGGAAGTCCGGCTGAAGTCAATCTTAAATCCAACGATATTGTTAATATGCGGGTTGCCATGGAGGCCAATTCACCGATCTTACTCGTAGCAGATATTGACCGTGGTGGAGCCTTAGCAGCCGTTGTAGGAACCTTGGAATTAGTGGAACCTGAAGAACGAGCCATGATCAAAGGGATTATCTTTAATAAGTTTCGAGGGGAAATTAAGCTTCTTCAGCCTGCCTTAGACTTCATCGAAGAAAAAACAGGAATCCCAGTAGTCGGAGTTGTTCCTTATTTCAAGATCCGTATTCCAGATGAAGATTCCGTAGCTTTGAACGAAGCAGACGAAAAACCCTCGGTTTCTCTAGCAGACCAATTGGACGTGGCAGTCATTCGTTTACCCTACATTTCTAATTTTACAGACTTTGATGCGCTTCAGGATGAACCCGATGTTGCGGTGCGCTATGTTACTGACCCTGCGAATTTGGGAAAACCAGATCTCCTCATCATTCCCGGCAGCAAAAACACTCTCGCTGACTTGCATTTTCTTCATGAGAGCGGCTTAGGGACTCTCATTCATAAGCTTGATGAAAAAGAGGTTCCTGTCATCGGGATTTGTGGTGGCTATCAAATGATGGGACGCTTAGTGAAGGATCCGCTGCATACAGAGTCCGAGCTGGAAGAGGTCTCAGGGCTTGGCATTTTACCGATGGTGACAGAATTCTATCCTCAGAAACATACCGTTCAGAGTAAGGGGACCATCCTGGCGGAGCAAGGCTTCTTGAAAGCCTGTACTGGTGATACAGTGGTTGGTTACGAGATCCATATGGGTCGAACCACCATGGATGAGGGGCATACTCCACTGTTCAATTTGACTTCGAATGGAGAGTCCAATCTCGATGGTTTGCAGGTAGGAAATGCTTATGGTACCTATTTACATGGAATTTTCGATAATGACAGCTTGCGGACATCCCTTTTAAACTGGCTATGGCAGCGCAGAGGGTCTGCGCGGACCGTAGAAGCGTCACTTTCTCAAGCAGCGCTTCGTGAATTAGCGTTTAATGAGTTGGCCGATTTAGTTCGGCAAAATGTGGATATGGAACGGATTCGAGACATTATGGGCTTAACTTAAAATTATGGAAACATTGAGTATCGTTTCAGCGCTTCTTCCCATCGCTGTTCTGTTTGGATTTATACTTGATCAGGTTATTGGAGATCCACGCAGTTGGCCCCATCCAGTCGTAGGAATAGGGAACCTGATTGCCTATCTGGAGCGCCAGCTCAATCTAGGAACTCCCCAGCTGCGACGCCGCAACGGGGTCCTGCTAACGATCCTTGTAGTAGGGGGAAGTTATCTGCTTACCTGGGCTGCAGTATTGGCAGCGAAGACACTGCATCCCTTGCTGGGTTTTGGGTTAACCACTTATTTTATTTTCACAACCTTAGCTAGTAAATCCCTCTTAGATGCTGGACAAAGTGTCCTAGTTCCTTTGCTAAAAGGGGACTTGACTGAGGCTCGCACACGGCTTTCTTGGTTGGTTAGCCGTGACACTAGCAATCTTTCCGAAGGTGAGCTTGCTAGAGGAACCGTTGAGACCCTGGCCGAAAACTTCGTTGATGGGATTTTGTCCCCGCTTTTTTACGCCGCTCTCGGAGGAGCGCCCTTAGCGATGGCCTTTAAAGCGGTCAGCACTTTGGATTCTATGGTCGGCTATAGGAACGAGCGCTATGAAGAGTTTGGCTGGTTCTCGGCTCGCACAGATGATTGGGCGAATTACCTACCCGCGCGCTTATCTGTTCCGATCTTACTGCTCGCAGGTTGGTTCAGAGGAATGTCAGTGGGTCACGCCTACCGAATGTGGAAGCGAGATGCCTCAGGTCATCCTAGTCCCAACGGAGGGAATCCGGAAAGTGTGGTTGCTGGATTACTTGGCATTCGGCTTGGTGGCATCAATATCTATCATGGTCGGACCCACCACCGGGCAGAGATGGGGGATGCCCTTCATCCAGTAGGAGCCACAGACATTGCCCGCTGTCGTCAACTGGTTCAAACGGCGACCTGGTTATCCCTTCTGCCTGCCCTTGTAATAGCTTACTTAATGATTTAACCAAGTGACCCCCACTTAATCATCGAGCGACGGGTTCGCCTTTTAGCTAGGCTCAAAGTTTATTTTGAGGCGCGAATAGATTATTCGCTTCACAAACTCGAATTTCGAACGACGAACCTCGAACCACGAATTATCGATAAGGAGATACAGCATGAAGATTCCACGGATTGTCCTTGCAGGAACGCACAGCGGTGTAGGCAAAACAACCCTTGCTACGGGTTTGATGGCGGCTTTGAAAAAGCGCCATCGTCCAATCCAGGGGTACAAGGTCGGGCCGGATTACATCGACCCCAGTTATCATGCGGCAGCAACGGGAAGGGCTTCCCGCAATCTTGACCGCTGGCTGTTAGGAGAGCATCTTCCTTCCATCTTTGCTCAAAGTGCTCAGGAGAGTTGGGCGGTGATTGAGGGAGTCATGGGTATGTTTGATGGTATGAGTGGTACCGCAGGTTTTGGAAGTACGGCAGATGTTGCAAAACTTCTGCAAGCTCCGATCATCCTAATTGTTGATGCCTCTTCAATGTCACGGAGCGTGGCCGCCCTAGTCTACGGCTTTAACTCCTTTGACCCCCAGACAAAAGTACAGGGTGTCATCCTTAACCGCGTCAAATCGACGGCCCAAGAAACTATTCTGCGAGAAGCCCTCAGTGATCTCCAGATCCCAGTCCTTGGGGTGCTCCCGAAAGAACTATCCCTGCACCTACCTGAACGGCATTTGGGATTGATTCCCGTAGGGGAAGGTGGACTCTTAGAAGGGTTTATCGAGACGCTTTCCGATTTAATAACTAAACACGTTGATTTGGATCAAGTCGAAAGTATAATGCTGGCTGCCCCTGAGTTTAGTAGTGAATCATTTTCATCGCATGAAACTAAGAAAACTGCCACATGTTCTGTCAATAATTCTAGCATTCTTGAGCCAAATTCTAATCCTGCTCCTCAAGCCCAGCAGAATAAATTCAGGCTAGGCTTAGCACGGGATGAGGCGTTCCTTTTTTACTATCAAGATGCTTTAGACCTTGCAGAACGGTTGGATTCGATAATTGTACCGTTTAGCCCCTTACACGATCATGCTCTCCCTAAGGACCTGGATGGGATTATCTTAGGTGGGGGATTTCCGGAGCTTCATCTCAATCGTTTGAGCGAAAACAGCTCATTCATAGACTCCCTGCGCGCTTATGCGGCCAGTGGTAAACCTATCTATGCTGAATGCGGAGGGTACATGTATCTCGGTAACTCTATTAAGGATTTTGAAGGCAACGAGCTTCCAATGGTGGGCCTTATCCCGATGAAAGCCGAAATGACCAAGCGCTTGCAGGGTATAGGCTATCGTAAAGGAGTCTTTCGGGAGGATAATTTCCTGGGTCCGCGCGGAACCACAGTTCAGGGGCATGAATTTCACTATTCTCGAGTGATCTATGACAAAGACTATCCTCCCGCCTACGAATTGTTCAAAGCAGGCCAAGGGGATCGCCTGGAAGGTTATGCTCGGGATAATCTTGTCGCTTCGTATCTTCACCTGCATTTTTCGGGACATCAAGAGTTACTTGAGCACTGGTTTGCTTCCCGTTCAGGGAGACTAGGGGTATGATAACCGTTTATACCGGACAAGGAAAAGGGAAAACGACCTCAGCCCTCGGAGAAGCTGCCCTCGCCTACTGCCAAGGGAAACGTGTTTTGATGGTGCAATTCCTCAAAGGGAGTACTTATAGCGGTGAACTTGTAGGGCTTAATCGTTTAGCCATTCCGATCATTCAATTTGGAGTGGGTTGTCGCTGGGCAGGGATGATCCGTACTGGAATGAAACACTGTACAGGGTGTGGAGAATGTTTCCGACAAAACCGCAACCCAGAGATCGCCTTAGATTTAGTTCAACAAGCCTTTGATTTCGTAGCGGGTGAAGTTAAGACAGCCACCTACCAAATGATTATCTTAGATGAAGTAAGCCATGCCTTAAACCGAGGTTTTCTAGATATCAATCCATTGAAAGAGCTTCTCTTGACCAGTTCTTCCTTGGACTGGATTCTTACAGGTCGTGGCATGCCCGAAACCATAGAGTCTTTAGTAGACAATTGGTATGACCTGAACATGCTAAAACATCCTTTCTCAAAAGGAATTAGCAGTCGTAGGGGGATTGAATATTAATGGATTTCACTGTCGGGTTGGCCCGGTGTCCGGGGACGTGTGGAGAATGGGTACAAGGGGCTCGAAGAGGAGTTCCATTTCTCGTAGATTGTCCCATTGATCGTTTTTCGGAAGCTAGAGTGGCGTTGAACTTGCATACCAATAGCTGGGATATTCCTCTGCACAAGACTAAAGCCCTCCAAGTACTGGGGTTACTCAAAGCTAACTTAGGCCTGCCTACGTTAGGTGGTAAAGTAGATTTTTTACAACAGCTTCCGGAAGGGAAAGGAATGGCTAGCTCGACGGCTGACATTACTGCCGTGGCGGCAGCCACCCTGATTGCCCTCGGAGAGGATCCGGCACCTGAGCGTTTAGCACATTTTGCTTTACAGATTGAACCTAGCGACAGCGTGATGTTCCCCGGGATCACTGAGATTGAGCATGTCCAAGGACATAACCAGCGCGTGCTAGGTTCTGCAGTCCCTGCCTTGTTTCTGGCCTTGGATTGGGGTGGAACCATCGATACCAGAGTGTTTAACGCTCGACCAGGGTTAGCTGAGCACTATCGGCGCAATGAACTTGAGATTGAGAAGGCGTATCGATTGGCCTGCGAAGGCATAGAGCAGGGAGATTTAGAGAAACTGGCCACAGCAGGCACGATTAGTGCACAGTGTAATTTAGAAGTCAATCATAAATCATTCTTTAAGCCTTTTTTGACCTGGGTAAAGCAAACTGGAGGACTTGGAGTTGTGACGGCACATAGCGGTACACTGTTAGCCGGAGTATTTCCGCAAAATGGCTTTTCCGCTTCTGAAGTACGCAAAAACTTACAGTTTGAAGCACAGCAACGGTTTACACCCGCCTACCTCGATCTTTTTAATAGTCATCCGGGTGGAATCGTCGCTTCTAACCCGAGTTTGGCGACATTTTTTTCCAGACCCAGGCGTAGCAAGGCTTTAGACCATGCGTAAGAAAGCGTTTTGTCACTACAACATGTTTTACAGTAAGAAATTATTGAACTGGTTAATCACTTTCGGCTTCATCATTTTTTCACAACTAAATAATTTGACCAATTTTTCCTGCTGGTCAGTCATCTCTGTAATAGTTAATGAACGTTGAGAAGAATTTTTTAACCCAACCTGATTTAATCGACAGCTACTCACTTGTCGCAGCAGTTCTTCAGACGACTGTGTGATTTCCGCTTTCCTGAGCATCATCTCGATTGAGTTTATCAGCAAGTAAGCTAAGATGCAGATGGTCACATGGGCTTTCACTCGCTCTGGCCGTGTCAAATAGATGGGACGTAATGCAAGTTGTGATTTCATCTCTCGAAAAGCTTCTTCAATCTTGTTTTT
>NZ_JUEE01000257.1:0-5661 GCF_000802135.1 Desulfosporosinus sp. BICA1-9 | reverse complement strand
ACTCATTTGCATAATGTTGACTGTGCAGGTCATATGTTTTGGCATTTAGCTAAAAATCTGGAGCGCTGGAGCCATTGTGACGCTGAAGTAAATCAGAACTTTATCCGGAAGTTTTACATTCAGACAGACAAATATATCGGTGAATTCTTACACCTGTTAGATGAAGGATGGACAGTGTTGCTTTTAGCTGACCATGGTTTACTGGTAGGGGAAGAATTTCCACCACAAATTGGTGAATATGGCGGTATGAATGTACAAGTAATGCAGGAACTAGGTTATACCGTTATGAAAAAAGATGAAAACGGTAAAAATCTCAAAGAAGTAGATTGGGAAAAGACAACAGCTGTTCAGTCTCGAAGTAACTATATTTATATCAACTTAAAGGGTCGTGATGCCCATGGCATTGTTGACCCAGCGGGCAAATATGAACTGGAAAGAAAACTTATTTCTGACCTGTACAATTATAGAGATGCGAAAACAGGACATCGTGTTATCGGGATTGCAATGCGGAATAAAGACGCTGTTGTATTAGGAACAAACGGTCCGCAGTGTGGTGATATCACCTTCACTGTTGATGAGGGATTCAGCCGTCTTCATGGTGATGGGTTATCCACTACTGATGGTGCTTTCGATACTTCTGTTACCCCGATTTTTATAGCAGCAGGTACAGGAATTAAAGAAAACTTTACAACAACTAGGACAATTAGACAAGTTGATATTGCACCGACTATTGCAACATTAGTTGGTGTCAGAATGCCTGCCCAGTGCGAAGGTGGACCAATTTATCAGATTTTAACCGAAGAGTTCTAATATAAAAAAGGCAGGCTAATTCACTTAAACTTAACTTCGTGGACTAGCCTGCTTTTATTCTTTTTTTTTAAAGGAGTGGAAATATGTCTTTAGAACAATTAAATGCAAATAGTTTCGAAAAAATTATCTATGATAATGAGGAATCCTGTCTTGTTATTTTCTCAAGAAAAGCCTGTCACGTTTGTAAAGATGTCGTTCCTGTTTTGGAGGAGCTTCAACCGCAATACCGAGACAGATTTGGATTCTATTACGTGGATGTAGAAAAAGATAAAAACTTGTTCCAAAGATTCTCCTTAAAAGGAGTTCCTCAGATTCTTTTCTTTAAGGAGGGCGAATATCAAGCAAAACTAGCAGGTGCTGTTGACGAAGACAAAGTCATAGATAAGATTGCGGAAGTTCTAGAATCGTAATCACTAAAACATTCTACAGAGAGGGGGTAATTTAGGAAAATGGGAGATGTGACGTACGATTTAATCATTATCGGTGGGGGCCCCGCAGGTCTCACGGCAGCTATTTATGGGGGAAGAGCGAAGCTGAGAACTTTGGTTATCAACAAAGGGACGGTTGGCGGTTTGGTCAATACTACACGAGAAATTGTCAATTATCCGGGCTATGGTCAAATCAGTGGACCCGATCTTATGAAAGACTTTAAAAAGCATGCCGATTTATTTGGTGTTGAATTTTCACGAGATGAAGTTGTGAGTGTTAATTTTTATCATGAAGACAAAATCATCTGCACCAAAAAAAAGAAAGAATACTTGGCCAAGGCGGTTATCATTGCTTGTGGCAGTGAGCCAAGACTATTAAATATTCCTGGCGAAAAGAGGCTTCAGGGCAGTGGGGTTGCGTATTGTGCAACCTGTGATGCCGAGTTTTTTGAAGGCGAAGACGTTGTTGTCGTTGGCAGCGGGGATCAAGCCATTGAAGAAGGCATGTACATTACCAAGTTCGCTCGCAAAGTCACCGTAATTGTACTCCATGATGAAGGCGTTCTCGATTGCAATAAAGTGAGTGCGGAAAGAGCCTTCCAAAATGAAAAGATGGAGTTTGTATGGAACTCCACGCTTAAAGAAGTCCTGGGTGAGGCTAATGTCGAGGGGGTTAAAATCAAGAACTTAAAAACGGGCCGTTCAAGCGAACTTCTTTGCCAGGGTGTTTTTTTCTTTGTTGGGATGATTCCTTCGACCCATTTTCTTAAGGAAAGTGGCATTGGGATGGACAGTAGAGGCTATATTCCCGTTAATGATTTGATGGAAACGGATCTCGAAGGGGTATATGCGGTCGGAGACAATCGGGTTAAATATTTAAGGCAAGTGGTTTCAGCTGCAGGTGATGGGGCAACGGCCGCAGTCGCTGCCGAGCGCTATATTGAGGAACTGAATGGGTTTAGTACGAGTGTACTGAAAAGTGACAAAAAAGTTCTCTTGCTTTTCTTCAATGCCTTAAATAATGAAAGCTTGGAGTTTAGCACTTTATTAGAAGAGGCAAATCAAGAACTATCGGAACTCTACAAAGTGGTGAAAATCGATACGGCTACTAAGAAAAATCTTGCCCAAAAGTATGATGTCAAAATCGTGCCCTCAGTTGTTGTATTGGACAGAGGGCAAGAGATCAAGCGATTGGACTATTCGATGGATAAAGAAAAACTAAAAGCTCAATTAAGATAAGACAAATCATTATTAGTAAATAGTAAAACATTAGAAGAGCATATTACTAAAAGTTCATTTTATGAGTAATAGCTTTATGATAAAGAGTTTTCGATAGTCTAAAATAGCATTTATCAAATTCAAAAGACGGGGCTGTTGCAAAACGAACTGAAGGTTCGTAAGCATCAGCCCCTGTTTTAATAACAGAAAGTTAAGGAAAACGGATGATAGTTTAACTGTTTTTTTGCCAAATGGAGTAGTTCTTTGGATAAGGAGTTACTTGGGATCTGCTCTAGGGAGGAGCGCTTTTCAGCTGTGTTAACCCGTGCGAAGACAGTGTCTTCGTTCTGCACGCGTCTGCGAGTTCCGCCGCTGGCTCGCTGGACGGTTCGCGAGCGCGTCCGAACCTCTGGGCATTTCTGCATGTGAACCTACGGCGCGCTACGGGGACGCGAACCGTCGGCGCTCACCTTAGCGCGGCTCCACAAACGCATCCGCTTAGCAGAAAAGCGCTCCTCTAGGCCAGTTTGATGGGAATGTGGGCAGCGCTTTGGGGGTTTTTGGGCTAGGCTTCGGGGAATTTTGGCTTCAGTTCAGGTCCACTAGGCCATCCGTGGCTATCGGCTAACAAGAAGGCTAATACGTGCGAAGATAGTGTCTTCGGGCGTCCGCTAAGTTTTTATAAAAAAGAAAACTGCGGGTCCCAAGAGACTCGCAGTTAGCGTATAATTTAGTTATGCAAACAACAAAACTACACACTAAGAATTATACCGAATTAGGTGGAAGCTATCAATTAGTTTTACCATTTAATTTCGAAGTGTTAATACCCAAGGATGACTCCGTTCGACTGCTCAGCCACATATTGGAGGGATTAAATTATACGAAATTATACCAGGCATACTCTTCTACCGGAAGAAAACCTGCAGTCGAACCCAGAATTCTTTTTAAGGTATTAACGTACGCTTACATGAACAATATCTACTCCAGCAGAGACATTGAAAAGGCAGGCCTACTACATAAAACCCCAGACCTATGAACAATGGAAAAAGACGAACTTTAAAAAAGATATTAGCAAACGGGAGAATATGTTCTATGATCCCGAAAAAGATGAATATACCTGCCATAATGGAAAACAGCTTAAGGTTACAAGGATAACCCATAAGACATCAAGTACAGGCTATCGTTCAGAAATAACAGTCTACGAATGTGATAATTGCCAAGATTGCCCTGTAAAAACGAAATGTACCAAGGCAAAGGGCAATCGTCAAATGCATGTGCTGTCCAACTGGAACAAAAAAGCTACAGCAGCTCCTTCACCGACGCCACCCGGAGTGATGAAACCCTGACCATCCCTGTCAGCGCCTTCACTCCCACACAAGGCACCATCGATGCTTGGGTTAAAACAAAAGGCAACCCGCAAACGGCCATCCAAGTGATCCTGGATGCTGCGGGAACAGGGAATAATGGGCTAATTCTAGGGATAGCTACAAACGGCAAATTCTACCTGCAAGCCGGTACTGGTAGTGGCGTAATCCAAGCTTACTCCACCACCGTCGTTCTAAAAGATACCTGGTATCATGTCGCCGGAAAGTGGGACAGCACAGGAGTCAGCCTCTATGTCAATGGGGTTAAACAGGGGTTTACCCCAGGAACGATCGCTATCCAACTCAACGTAACGCCGACGATCGGCAGACAATCCACCGTAGCCCAGAGTTGGTTCGACAGCTGGATCGGGGATCTCCGAGTTTCCTCCACCTCACGAACCGATCAGGAAATCCAGGCGTCCTATACCGGAGGGCAGCCCATCGCTCAGGACAATGACACCACCTATAAACTGACGATGGACGGTCATTTCCAGCCCAGCAGCAGCAACTACGGGCAAAACACTCTCAAAGTCAACGTCCCAACTACAGCTCCCTTAGGAGACTACGGAATGCTCAGCAAGAGCATGACCGTTATTCCGAACAGCACCTATACCCTAAGCGGACTCCTGCGCGGCCGAACGATTCAAGCTGGCAGCGGTGCCTTCTTACAAGTGCAGTTCTATAACGCTCAAGATGAGCTAATCGATCAAACCAACGGTCAAACTCTCAGCGGAACCTTTGATTGGCAAAAGAGTTTCATGACCTTCGAGACCCCCAAAGAGGCTGCTAAGGTCAAGGTGGCACTCCTCCTCTCAGGTCACGGAAGCGCTTGGTTTGACGCCCTTCTCTTAGAGCGTGGCTCGACCGCCTCCAGGTATAACATCCTGGAAAACCCCAGTATGGAGATGGGAACCAACTCCGTCGATGCCTGGACCACGGCCACGTTTGGTGGCAGTTTCTACCCAGCCTGGAGCAGTGCTACGGCCAAAGAAGGCTCGAAGTCTCTAAGCCTGTATTCCTCCAGCGGATTTGACGGAGACTGGCGTCAAATCATCACCGTCAAACCCAACACGACCTATACCTTTACCGGCTGGGTCAAAACCCAAGACTTACAACAACTCGATGCCCAGGTCTTTGGTACCTATTACCTGGTGGAATACGATGCTAATAACAACCTGATGCCGATGCACAGAACCCTAGGCAACAACTTAGGAACCAATGACTGGAAAAGAGTCCTCTACACCTTTACCACCTCGCCCTCCACGGTGACGCTCCGTATCGGCGCCTCACTGGGCAATTGGGGTCAAGCCAAAGGGATGGCCTGGTTTGATGGGGTACGCCTCTTTGAAGGAAGGATTACGGATACCTACCTCTATGATGAGGCCCGGAATTTCCCAACCCACCATCTGGATGCTCAAGGCAACCCCTCAGCCGTCACCTACGACTTATTGGGCAATAAAATCACAGAAACCAATGCCTTGGGGGATACCACCAAGCAAAGTAGACGTGAGTCGCCTTACTTCGTTAGAAGCAGGTAGCACTCACGCCCCTTTCCAAACCGGACAGGGATCTTTCGACACATCCGGCTTTCACCCAGGCCAAAACATTCCGGTAAGATAGGCAAATAATCAATTCATGTTAAAAGTTTAAACTTTCAGTGGGTACTTTGCCAGATTACTCAGAAGACGGTTAAGATTCCTATCAGCTTCCAGTTTAGCGCGTTCTGTAGTAAGATACGGATTAAGCTGGGGGTGGCCTTTAATGTACTGGATGGGATAAAACCGCAGAGCTTGGAGCATCCAAGCCTTTTGCTTTTCTTCCGACCAAGTACCAAAGTTAAT
>NZ_JUEE01000256.1:0-54289 GCF_000802135.1 Desulfosporosinus sp. BICA1-9 | reverse complement strand
GTCAAACGTAGAAACTGGCAGCAGCGGATCAAGGAACAAACGGGTAAAGACCCGATGATATGTCCACATTGTGAGAATTGCTATGAATACAGGGGAGAAGTGTGTCTGAAAGACGGCCAATTGGAGATCAAATATGCCAGTGATGATACAGCAAAAAGCTACATGGAAAGGATGATTTACAATTTCACCGGTATCGAAGTCGCGAAACCCCAAAAAGAAGAAGAAAAGAGACCAAAGCTCAAACTTCAGGAGGATAGAGGAAAAGCAGGGTGTGATCAGTTATATATGTTTGGAGTGTCGTGAAAATGAGGAGATACCCTTAGACGTCGTTAGAACAATGGATGCGATGGATGATGGGGATTCCATGGTACCTCCACAGTTTAGTTGTGAGAAATGTGGTGGCACCATGTATCCGGAGTATTATAAGGGTCTTCATGGGAATGAGTATAAAATTACAGATGTCCTAGATGAATAAAAGGACCGAGGCGCAGCCGAGGTTTTTCTTACACTTCTTTATCCTAATCAGACTTTTATGTCCTTTCTAGTCTGCATCTTTCTGAGCAGAAAGTGTTTGTAGACAAAAATAGCGAGGATCTTCAAAGATTCCTTTTTTATTTTACTAAATATTGAGAGGCTATATGGCTAATAATTCGAACGAATGGTATTATAATAATAGTGGATGACTGAATTTATTTAAGCTCAATTAATATCCATCATCTTCTTAGACTATTGCACCTAAGGGCTTACTTATAGTTTCTCTTATGTGGAATATACAACTAATGTTAAGCATTTTAACTATAGGGGATCGAGGAAGGGGATACTTCATCATGGAACAACACCTTCTTGTATTTAAAGAGGTGGCAGAGACAAAAAATATCACTTTAGCAGCTAAGAAGCTTCACATGAGTCAACCCAGCATTAGTTTACAAATTCAAAATCTGGAAAACCAATATGGTGCTCGTTTTTTTGATCGTACTAATAAAGGGGTTACATTAACAAAAGAAGGTAAAATATTCTATGCGCATGTTCGGAGTGTCTTAGACATTTTAGCGAATGCTAAAGAACAGATCTGTGCACTCGCTAAAGATCAGAGAGGGCTGATTTACCTTGGTGCTACTCTAACGATCGGTGAATATATTCTTCCCAATATCTTAGCGTTTCTGTATAAAACTCACCCTGACGTAGACTTCAAAGTTAAAATTGCCAATACCGAATCAATTTCTCAAGATGTCTTGGAGAAGAAAATTCATATCGGACTGATTGAAGGACCTGTTCCCCAGCATAAGGACCTTAAAGTTGAAAACTTCTGGGAAGATGAGTTAGTCGTGGTAATCCCTAATTTTCACCCCTGGGCATCTAGAAAAAGCATTACCTTAACAGAACTTCCTCACGAGCGTTTGGTGACCAGAGAAGACGGATCCGGAACTCGCAAAGTGATGGAAATGGCTTTGAAAGAGAGAGGTCTTGATCCGGATCAATTGAACGTCACAATGGAACTAGGGAGTACTCAGGCAATCAAGCAATTGGTCTCAGCTGGATTAGGAATTACAATTATTTCATCCTTGACGGTTAGTCGAGAAGTGGATCAAAAGATATTCAAGACCTTAAAAATTCAAGAAGCTCCAATATATCGACCTCTTAGTATTCTGACGAATGCACGAACCACTCAGACTAAAGATGAGCGCATCTTAATCAATCTACTTCACGATCACAGATTACTATCGGAAGTATTGAGCAAAGACTATATCGAGTTAGAGGATCTCAATAAGCTAATTTAGCTCAAAGAGCAGGACGAGGACAGAGAGAATGAAAAAGGATTGTAGAATAGGACTTGTACAAATGGAATCATTTGTGGGACAGACTGAGCGGAATTATTTGACTATTACGCGTTTGGCTCAAACTGCCCAGAAACAGGAAATATCTCTGCTGTGCTTTCCAGAGTGTGCGCTTAATGGCTATTCGCCACAAGATGCGTTAGAAATTGGAGAATCTTTGGAGAGTTCTTGGATTAGACAGTTAAGAGAGTGCTCTGCTGACTTAGGACTTACTCTTTTAGTGGGTTTAGTTGAGCAAGTTTCTGAACACGATAAACCTTACATCTCCCACGTGATTCTTTCCCCGGGTGAGGAACCCGCTGTCTATCGTAAAGTGCATTTAGGACGAAGTGAATTAGACTTTTTTAATCCGGGAGACCACTTTCCAATTTTTAATGCACACGGAACAACCTTCGCCATAGGAATCTGTTGGGATTGGCATTTTCCTGAAACAGCGGCGATCTATTCTCTTAAAGGTGCTGAAGTTTTATTTGCTCCGCATGCATCCCCATTAGTCGCTGGGGATCGAAAAGAAATTTGGTTACGTTATCTTGGTGCACGTGCTTATGATAATTCTGTATATCTTGGGGCCTGCAATTTAGTAGGAAGTAATGGAAGGTCTAAAGAATTTAGCGGAGGCGCTTTAGTCATTGGCCCAAAGGGAGACCAATTAAATCAATCTGAGATGAGTGACGAAGGTATACTTGCTGCTACTCTTTCAGCTGATCGGATAAATCTCATTCGGCGTCCTGAACGATCTTCGATGCGAGATAGCTTTTTTCTCGCTGATCGACGTAAGGAGCTTTATCATGAACTTATTGAACTAGATATAAAGACAGGTAGACAAAAATAATAAACTATTCTTTAGAATGCAAAAACCTTTCCAGCAATTAAGCTTGGAAAGGTTTTTATTATTATCGATTTACCAATTGTTGCGTGCGCGAGGTTGATAGCAATCTCGGCAATATACTGGCTTATCACCAGAAGGTTGGAATGGTACAGTTGTTTCTTTTCCACAGGTAGCACAAATAGCTGGGAACATTTCGCGTGGTTGACGAGAATATCCTCCGCCACCGTTATTTCTGGTTTGTGCTTTTCTTGCCGCACGGCATTCAGGGCAACGACCAGGCTCATTAGTAAATCCTTTTTCAGCATAAAATTCTTGTTCTGATGCTGTGAATTCAAATTCACGACCACAGTCTTTACAAGTTAAAATTTTGTCATTAAACATAAAAAACCTCCGAAATTTTATTACCCGCGACATGGGAACTTCAGATAAATCTTCCCACACCCTTAGGCAATCGAGAAGGTTTGAGTAAATCCACAAGTACTCCGAGCATCTTAATTATAGCTAATTAAGATAGATTAGTCAATATTTTCCTTCAAATTAAAAACAAAATTTACCAGTTATTTAAACAGAATAGAAAATATTAAGGAAGTATCTGGTGTGTAAATAAAGTAGTGATTTATCGCATAACATTAAGCCAATAGACATTTCAAAGAATTCAGGCAAGATGGGGGATAAGCAAAATGGAGCACTACAATTGTGAGACGTTACCAGATCGTATCCTGGGCATGCAAAGACTTGAGGACTTATTCAACCAGAACGGTTATATAGTCTGCCAGTCTTCAGGAGAAAAAATATATAACTTTGAGATGATCGTTGCGATCTTTATACCTCTTGGAGCAGAACGTGATCAAGTCATGGCTGTTCATAGGGATCATGCGACAGCCTTTATACAGAGCTGTCTATTGACACTTCATTAGTAACAATATTTAATATGAATTTAGTTTCTAATCTTAAGGTAGGGCTGTACTGGGCCCTACCTTGTTTGAGCTTAGCAAAAGGTTAACTCGGTCCTTTCCCACGCTAACAATTAAGGAGTCGGTATTCAAAGTAATGAAAAATGTAAAGGATACATACCGCTGCGAAATCAACGCCTTATATAAAGGTAATTAAATACAGGGACTAAGGACTAGGACTATTTCTTCTTAGATCGTGACTAATGCCTTATGTTCGATCGAGAGTTGCGGCGCTATAATAAAAACACGAAACACAGAATATAAAGGAGGATTATCAGATGAAAGAAAAGTTAATGGGACTACTTAGAGATGAAGAAGGTCAAGGGATGGTCGAGTATGGGTTAATTCTTGGTCTGATATCAATAGTCGCAATAGTTGCAATTGGTCTTATAGGCCCAAAAGTTAAAGCGTATTTTGATAATGCCAATAATGCAATGTAAGCACTAAGCTTTACTACGAACTAGCAAATGATTCCATTTTATGACAGTAATTATTATCCTTATTAGTATACTAGCTTTAATTCCAGAACCCTACTGGCCGCAGTAGGGTTCTTTATGCAAAGAAGGGGGAGACGGAATGGGAGTGTATGAGGTTGCTCTGGGTTTAACTTTAGGCATCGCTGCTTTAACAGACTGGCGTGAACACAAAATCTATAACAAACTGCTTGTTCCCGCTTTTTTGATTGCACTTCTGCTCAATACGTTTCAAGGTGGGATCTCTGGCTTGACAAGTAGTCTTTTTGGAGCAACTCTTGGTTTTGTGTTACTGCTTCTTCCGTATCTCATGGGTGGGATAGGAGCGGGGGATGTGAAGTTTCTAGCGGTAATTGGATCTTTTGGTGGTGCTTCGTTTGTTCTAACTAGTTTTTTTTATGGAGCTGTTATCGGAGGACTCATCTCGGCCTTTCTACTTGCTCGCCACAAGGTGCTAGTTACTACACTGATGCACTTTCTGTTCTTTTTCCCAATTTTACAAAAACCCAAACATTTTAGCGAAGCCATGAATACCGTAGGACAAGAAAAATTCCCCTACGGAATCGCGATTGCTTTAGGAACCCTGATTGCCTTGTTTTTACCATTGAGAGGTGGATGGTCATGATTCGAAAGCTCAGGACAGGAGAACATGGTCAAGCTTTAGTTGAGATGGCTCTTGTCTTGCCGCTGTTTTTATTGTTACTGTTTGGAGTAATTGAGATGGGACGCATCGGCTACGCTTATATTACGGTTAGCAATGCCGCAAGGGAGGGAGGGCGGGTGGCAACCATTGGAGGAACTGATTCAGAAATAAATACTTCTGTCCAAAATGCTGCAACTTCTCTCGATCCCGCGAACTTAGTGATCAATATAACACCGAATCAAGCTCTACGTCTATCTGGTCAAGGTGTGACCATCCAAGTCTCTTATCCGGTACAATTAGTGATTCCAATCATCAGTGCTGTGATACCTAATCCGGTTGTTGTAAGTTCTAGCATTGTTATGCGACTCGAATAGAAAATACCCAAGTGTCCATTTCTGAACGAAGGAAGGATGGTCATGGTTCAAATAAAATCATATTACCCTCAGGAACGCGGGAGTGTTGTCGTGCTGGTTGCTCTGACCTTAACCGCCCTTCTCGGCTTCTGCGCCATTGTAACAGATATCGGGTTATTGTATGCCCATAAGGCCAAGCTGCAGAATTCAGTGGATGCAGCAACACTCGCTGGGGTACAGGAACTCCCCAATGATCCCAGCCTTGCGGAACAAAGAGCGAGAGATTATGCGACACAAAATGGGGCTCCTGCTGTTACCGTTTCCTTTGAGGCGAATAACGCCAAAATTATTGTTCAAGCCTCCAAGCAAGTGCCTACTTATTTCGCTCGAATTTGGGGGATTACCGAAAAAAGTATTTCTGTATCCTCCAAGGCTATGATGGTTCCACCGCTAGGACTGTTCGGAGCCGTTCCACTTAGCGTCCAGGAACAAGGCTTTATTTATGGACAGAAGTATGTCCTCAAATCTGGAGGAGGGTCTGGAACCACAGATTGGTACCTTGATGAGGATAAGAATAATAGCGTGAAGAAACATGGAGACGAGTCTGGAGCCTCCGGCTGGTACGGCGCCTTGGAACTCACAGGTACTGGTGCCAACAATTATGAATCGGATTTGGCCAACGGGTATCAGGGAACGCTGCGAGTGGGACAAATTCTGGATGTCAAACACGGAAATATGAGTGGGCCGACGGCAGATGCAATTAACACTCGCTTAAGTCGCGATACACGCCTACCTAAAAATACAATCGACCATCATGATCGAAATGCTCCTCAGATCGTGTATATCCCTATTGTCAAGATTATTTCTGAAAGTGGTAATTCCATTCATCAAGTGCAAATTGTTGGATTTGCTGCTTTCTTCCTAGAAGGGGTTGCCGGAAACGGAAATGATTCGGTCGTAACCGGTTGGTTTATCCAGACACTCGCCTTAAATGGCCATTCTTCGGACAACCTAGCGGATTTATTAAACACAGAACAGGCTATGGAGAATGGAGTAGCTAGTAATGATTTCGGATTATACACACCGAAACTGATCCTTAATTAACCCGCATCTTCTTCTGACACAAACTTGAAGAATGCCAGTCTAATTAGCATAGTAAAAGTGATGATTTGTATACTGAGAGGTGATCAACGTGCAGCGAAAAGGTTTTTTTCTCCTGGCTCTGATTTGTGGACTGATCGCAGCAGGATCAATGTATGTTTATCTAAACAGTTTGACTAAAAATTCAACCACCGTTCTTAAGCCTTTAGTGATCGTGAAGACAAATATTCCCGCTCGAACTGTCATAGACGCCAGCCAGTTGGTGGTCAAGGATGTTCCGAGCCATGGTTACCCCCAAGGGGGTTATTCGACGATCCAAAATGTTGTGGGCTCGGTGGCCCTGTTGAATCTCTCAGCCGGAGATTTGATCGTAAGTACGATGCTCGAACGTCAAAATTCTCAGCAGAATACGAGTAATGGGATTTCCACAGGCAGTACAACCGCTCTAACAGTGCCGGACGGAAAAAGGGCAGTCGCGATTCCGATTAATCTAGTAAGTGGAGTTGGCTATTCATTAAAACCTGGTGATCACGTCGATGTTCTTGTGACGATGGATATTAAAGACTCGTCCGCAAATTCGCAGGCTGTGACAGTGACCAGTCTGGCTGCTCAAGATGTTTTAGTTTTGAGCGTGGGAGAAAGTATCGGTGAGGATAAAACCAAGGGTGATGCCACCAAATCTCACACATTAGCACTCAGTGTGCCCCAAGCGATGGCGGTCACCCTCGGCAGTGAAAAAGGTAGTCTTCGTTTATTATTACGTAACCCAGCAAATACGGACATTAGGCAAGATACTCCGATTAACGGGTATGTGTTTATGGATACTAACTATATTAACAACTATAAATAAGTAAGGAGGGCTGATATGAAACGCATCAGCGTCTTAATCGTGGACGATATCACCGACACTAGGGACAGCATCAGGCGGCTTCTCCAGTTTGAAGATGATATAGAGGTCGTCGGTGAAGTAGGATCCGGATCTGAAGCGATAATTTTCGCGGAAGGAAAAAGGCCGGACATTATTTTGATGGATATTAATATGCCCGAAATGGACGGAATACGGGCAACTGAGCTCATAGCCCAACGCGTTCCTGGAAGTTCTGTGATTATCATGTCAGTACAAGGGGAACAGGCATATTTGCGTCGGGCCATGATGGCTGGAGCTAGAGAATATATTGTCAAGCCCTTTACGGGTGACGAACTGGCTAGTGTCATTGCTAAGGTCTATGAAATGGATCGTATCAAAAAGGAAGTTATGGGAGAACAGCCCAAAGTGTTCCTCGACCCTAAAAAACGAAATGGAGAAATCATCTCCTTCTTTAGTACCAAAGGTGGGGTCGGAAAAACGACCTTGGCTACTAATCTGGCTGTTCAATTGGCCAATACAGGTAAATGGCGGGTCCTCTTAATTGACCTTAACCTCCAATTTGGTGATGTTGCAGTCTTCTTAAACCTTGTTCCTAAACGATCAATTGCTGATTTGATCGAATCGGGGCCCATTAAATTTTCCGAGATCCAATCTTACTTTTTGAATCATTCATCGGGTCTTCAAGTGTTAGCGGCCCCAACCCGCCCAGAATATGCCGAACTGATTACGGCTGAGCACGTAGAACAAATTCTTAGCGAGGTGAGACCAAATTTCGATTTTATAATTTGTGACAATGTCAGTCGGTTTGAAGAAGTGGGTTTGGTGACCTTCGATATTGCAACTCAAATTTGGCTTATTGTGGCCATGGATGTACCAACCCTTAAAAATGCTAAACTTAGCCTCGAGGTTATCGAGGGGCTTCATCATACTCCCAAAGTTCAAGTTGTTCTTAACCGTACCAGTAAAGAAATGGGCATGGATCCCCGAGATGTGGAAAAAAGTCTCAATACTAAAATCAGCTATGAGATTCCGAGCGACGGGAGAGCTTTGGTGTCCGCGCTCAATCAAGGTGTGCCTTTCGTAACATCATACCCACAAAGCAAGGCTTCCGAAGCAATTCGAACCATGGCCGGAAGACTCACTTCATCGGAAATTGTCGACCCAAAGCCTAAGCAAAAGGAACAAGAGCGACGAATTCAAAGTCCCATAAAGCAGCTGCGTAGGGTGTTCGGATTTTAGGGAGGGATGAGCAATGTCGTTGCTTAAACGTTTAGAGAAAGAAAAGATTCAACCTCATGAGGAATCTAGGAATGAGCTACGAACGGTTCGTCCTACTTCAACCAATGATCCCTGGCGTGAGTTTAAAAGCACAGTGCATCATGAAGTAATCCAAGCTTTAGATAAGATCAACACCCAAGACCTCAATGCTGAGACACTACACCCGATTATAGAACGTACACTTGATGCGCGGGCTGATGTTTTGGGGTTAACCCCTCCTCGCATGGAACGTCAGCGCCTAGTACAAGAGGTTATGGATGAAATCTTGGGATTTGGTCCGATTGAACCACTACTACAAGACCCTAATGTCAATGAAATCATGGTTAATGGACCTCACCAAGTCTATGTTGAAAGGAAAGGCAAACTTGAGCTGGCAGGGGTCACATTTTACGATGATGCACACGTCTTGCATATTATTGAAAAAATCGTTGCTCCTTTAGGGCGGCGCATTGATGAAAGTCAGCCTATGGTCGATGCTCGTTTACCGGATGGCTCCAGGGTTAACGCGATCATTCCTCCACTGTCCCTAAATGGTCCGATCCTTACTATTAGGAAGTTTTCTAAAGTTCCCTTTGGCATGGAAGACCTAGTAGGCTTTGGGACATTAACTACGGAGATGGCGGAATTTATCGATGCTTGTGTCAAAGCCCGCTTAAATGTCATCGTCTCCGGGGGGACGGGTTCAGGGAAAACAACAACCCTAGGTGTAATTTCCGCGTTTATTCCGGAAGATGAGCGCATTATTACAATCGAAGATGCGGCTGAACTACAACTGCGTCAAACCCATGTCGTCACTCTGGAAACTCGCCCAGCCAACATGGAGGGTAAAGGGGCGATAATGATCCGAGATCTTGTGCGTAATGCTTTGCGGATGAGACCAGAACGGATCATTGTGGGCGAAGTTCGCAGCGGGGAAGCTCTGGATATGTTACAGGCTATGAATACGGGTCATGATGGCTCCCTGACCACTGGGCACGCTAACACTCCGCGCGATATGCTCTCCCGACTAGAAACCATGGTGTTGATGGCCGGGATGGATCTGCCTGTTAGAGCAATACGTGAACAAATTTCCAGTGCCCTAGATGTCATCGTCCAACAGAGCCGCTTGAGAGACGGAAGCCGGAAATTAACCCATATCACCGAAGTTCTAGGAATGGAGGGGGATGTGATTGTGCTCCAAGACATTTACCGTTTTGAGCAAACAGGAATTGACAAGCATGGTAAAGTTCAAGGGCATTTCCGGGCGACCGGAATTCGGCCACATTTTGTTGATAAACTAATTGCTGCAGGGCAGATTCTTCCGGATACTATATTTTCCAATTAATAGTTTCCTTAATAATCTCATGTAAGGAGGGCGAGTATGCTTAATGGGATGGCTCTAACCATCATACTCATTTCGGTAGTCGCCAGTTTTCTAACAGTTTACCTCGCAATTCTTGCCCTTCCACGCCGTGCAGAAACCCTCGAAGCAAAACTTCAACGGTTTACAGCCTTGCGAATTCCGATCAAAAAAGGGACAGATAAACGAGACCTAATACAACTGCTGGCGCTCTTAGGTCGTCACACTCCCCGTCGCTGGAGCGAACGATTGGACCTTGAACTGATTCGGGGAAACATTCCCCTCAAAGGTGGAGAATTCTTGGTCCTCCAAGGTCTTTTGCCCGTTTTCTTTTTCCTGATTGGCAGTATACTCTCGCAAGGAATATATGTTGGGACTCTGTTTGCTGTCGTTGGGGGGGCGCTTCCTAGGATATGGCTAAAATCTGCTCAAAAGAAAAAACGCCGTCAATTTAACAATCAACTAGCGGATGCCTTGCTGGTTTTGGCCAATTCCCTCCGTTCTGGTTTTAGTCTCTTACAAGCCATGGAAATGGTCAGCCAGGAAATGCCTAATCCTATTTCTGGAGAATTTCAACTTGCTTTGCGAGAAATGACCTATGGAACTGCCACAGAAACAGCCTTGACCCATTTATCTGAACGAGTCGGCAGCGATGTCTTAGACCTGCTCGTAACGGCTATGCTGATTCAGCGCCAGGCTGGAGGAAACTTGGCCGAGGTACTTATGAATATTCATGCCACAATCCAGGGGCGCCTTCGCATCCAGCAAGAAATTAAAACACTCACCGCTCAAGGTCGGATTTCTGGATATATTATCGCCATTCTGCCGTTCGGAATTGCTGTTGTTCTGAGCGCGATCAATCCGAGCTACCTTTCCGTACTGTTTACCAATCCGACTGGATTGGCTATGCTTGCAGGAGGGCTGATCTCTCAAATCATAGGGTTTTTGATTATCCGAAAAATCGTTACGATCGAGGTTTGAGGTAACTATGAACAAGGGAGTGAGCCACTATGTTATTATCCATTATTTTATTCAGTGTATTTGGTACCATTTGTTTTACGCTGATCGGGATTTTCTTTGGAAAGCAAGAAATTAAGGCCCAAGAACGGATTTTACGGGCACTAGGTCAGGGAGAAATCAAATTCGAAGCAGATAAACGCTCGCTTAAAGAGCGGTTGCTGCGCCCGATGCTCTACCAATTTGCACAGCGCTTATCACGCCTAGCTCCTAAAGGAAAACCGGAACGCACGACAGAGCAACTGAGTGCTGCAGGATTGTTAGGCCAATGGGCAGAGGTTGAATGGAAAGCTTTACAGTATGCACTGAGCTTATTACTTGCGCTTCTCCTTTTTGGGATGTTTTCATTCATGAATAGTGGACTTTTAACCAGCTTAGAAATGGGGATCATCGGCTTCTTAATAGGTTATATCTTTCCTAATTCCTGGTTGAAGCAGAAAGCAAAAAAGCGGCAAAAGGAAATCCAGCATACTTTGCCCGATGTTCTCGATCTTCTAACCGTAAGTGTGGAAGCGGGCCTTGGGTTTGATGCTGCCTTACTCAAAGTTGTAGAGAAACAAAAAGGGGTCCTGGCGGAAGAATTCCTGAGGGTTTTGCAGGAAATTAAGATGGGACGCCCACGCAGGGAATCTCTGCGCGACTTAGCAAGGCGTAACAAACCGGCTGAAGATCTTAGTAATGTGGTTGCTTCACTCGTACAAGCAGATCAATTAGGGATATCCATCGGTTCAGTTCTGCGTAATCAAGCCAAACAAATACGGCAGAAGCAGCGGCAACGAGCAGAAGAAAAAGCCCAAAAGGCCCCTGTTAAAATGATGATTCCTTTGGTTTTTTTCGTCTTTCCAAGCATATTCATTGTTGTTCTGGGACCTGCTGTTATCCAAATTATTGAAATATTTAAGTAATTTAGTGAACGGAAAACCTACTCATGACCTAGGAGACTTCGGCTGATGAGTACTTTAAGCAAAACAGGAGGGAAGCGAAGGATGAAATCAGGGCATTTGCGTAACCTACGAACTGGGGAGATCGTTGGAGAGTGTGTCATTAAAGCAGACTCGTTTTGGCCTCGTTTTAATGGACTGCTGGGACGCACATCTTTGGCACAAGGAGAAGGGCTTTGGCTCATGCCGTGTCAGCAAGTTCACATGTTAGGTATGCAGTTTGCAGTTTCTGTTTGGTTTTTAGATAGCACAGGACATGTATGTGAGCTGATAGATGAACTACTGCCCTGGAAGGTTTCACCCTATATTCGTGGGGCTCGAAGTGTGATTGAGTTTCCGGTAGGGTGGGGAAACTCAACTAAAACACTGCTCGGGGACAAATTAAATTGGCAAGAAAATATACTCTATGGCTAGTCTACCTATTAGGTGTCCCATAGAATTTCGAAAACACCTTGGCTATAGCCAAATGGTCTTTAACCCCCCCGAGCTCGCGAACTGAATGCATGGCTAAGACCGGATTTCCGACATCCACAGCAGGAATATCAAGGTGTGTACTAGAAATAGGTCCTATGGTTGATCCACCTCGTTCATCAGAACGATTAACAAATATTTGAACGGGGACTTGGGCATTTTGACAGAGGGTTGTGAACACTGCAGCCGTTTCTGCATCAGTTGTGTAACTTTGGTTAGCACTTATTTTTAGCACAGGGCCGCCATTGAGGATAGGATGATTGACTGGATCGTGCTTTTCTACGGCATTGGGATGTAGAGCATGGGCCATATCAGCAGAAATGAGGAAAGAGTGTGCCAAAGCTTGAAAATAAGCCTCTCGGCCTTTTTCTTGTGCTAAGAGGATTCGTTCTAGGACATGAGATAGAAAGGGAGATGCCGCTCCTTGTTTAGAAGTACTGCCACATTCTTCATGATCAAAGCAAGCTAGTACATTGGTCATTAAGGAAGGTTCTGACTTAGCAAGGGCCCAAGCCCCGGCATGGACCATTGCTAAGTCATCAAGTCGTCCTGAGGAGAGATACTCTTGCTGGAGTCCAACAAAACTGCCTTGTATAGTTTCAAAGAGAAAGAGATCAAAATATAAGATTTCTTCTACAGGACAGTTCAATATTTCGGCAAGATGATGAACCAAGCGCTTATCGTTCTGTAAATCATCCGAAATTTGAGACAATAAGGGTAGCATATCTTTTTGTTTATTTAATTCAATTCCTTCATTAATCTTGCGATTCAAATGGATGGATTGATTAGGTATCACCAGCAAAGGGCGTTCACTGTTGTAGAGTTTAATTTGTGGATTAAAGGGAGTCTCACCACGCAGGATTATCCGGCCTGCCAATGATAGCGGTCGGTCCAGCCAAGTATTGAGAATGGGACCGCCATAGGCTTCCACGTTTAATTTGAGATAACGCCCTTCAACCTGGATTTCGGGAATTGACTTCACACGGAAACTGGGACTGTCAGTGTGTGCTGCAATAAGGTGAAAACCATAATCCTCCAATCCACCTAAGCCGATTGTGAAAGCGATCAAGGCAGAGTTATTGCGGCTTACAAAATAGTTCCCACCTGGAACCAAGGACCATTTATCTTGAAGTGATAACTCCTGAAATCCTTGTGGGATAAGGATTTTCTTTACGCTTTGCACAGCATGGAAAGCAGACGGGCTCTGATCAATAAAATTAAGCAGTTCTTGGGCAAACATCCGTTCCTCATCAGTAATAAATGCAGTCATATTATCTTACACCTTTCAAAAGAATTTCATCGTTAGTCGAAGGAGTTCCCTAAATCAGAGTTTAGCTTAGGAAGGAATCTCAGATTTCATCTTTATTCTCCCCGCAGAAAGGACATTCCTTCCTAAACTATTATAATGGTATAATTGCTTAGCAGGAAATTTGAACTCCCTTACAGAAAGATAAAAGCAGATATCTTAGGATCGATATCCATGAATGGGAGAAAAAGTTTGAAAAACTATAGGTTAGCATCACTGGAACATACTAATCATTGTGAATTGACAGAGATTTGGAACCGCTGTTGGCAAGGATATTACTATAATATGTCATTTTCCGATGAGCAAATGAGAGTTTGGCGTGATCTAAGTCAAGCTTCATTAGAGAATTCGATCGGCATTTATGTTGATAATCAAGTCGTCGGATTTAGTTTGCTATCTGTGGACGGAAGTGATGGATGGATCGCTGCGGCCTGTATTGACCCTGATTACCGATGCCAAGGGTTAAGCGAAGTTTTAATGAGAACTCAACTCGATCGTGCATCACGCCTTGATCTTAAACGGGTTTACCTTGAGGTATTGGAACAAAATCACGCACTCAAGGTTTATCAGTCCGTAGGCTTTGCTCCTGTGCGTCAACTTAATCTCTACAGCACACAAGTTAGAACTGACTATCATAATAGTGCTTCGAGAATAATTCCTCTAAGATCAGTTCACGTAGATTTATACTTTGAAAACCGTAGTCGTGCCTTTAAGCCAGCTTGGCAACGAAGGGAAGATTACCTTAGGCGTCATATTAATTATTTTGCAGTTCTGAATATGTCAGGAACCGCGGGCGCCATGTTTGCAGGGGAGAAAAAGGACATTCTGATTGACGTTTGGAGTGCCTCTGCTGCTGGCGCCGCTGAGCTGATTTCTGCTCTACTTCAACGGTCAAATGACCCGTTTTCCTTGATAAATCAGCCTAAGGATTGGATTTTTGCGTTTCTTTGTACGAAGAAAATATTGCCGAGTGCAATACAATTAGAAATGTGCATTCAGGTGACATAAATACTTGTTGCAGCGCATAAGATAGTTGAGTCCCTAAGTTTAGCGGAAATACGGGTCGTTTTTGTTAAACAATTGGCAAACAAAGTTTTTTAATAAAGTTTTTCATAGTTCTTGAAATTTTTGGGATTCAGGTATATAATATTAAGATAACCCAAAAAAATACGAAAGGAAATAATCTCTATGACAAAAGAACAATTAATGATTAATGCGATTTTGGAGTCCGTGGGACTTGAATCTATTAAGTCTGCACCAACCCAAAGGCAAGCCCATGAAGAAGGATAAGTAGTTACAGAAAGGGTGCGGTATTTTGACCCGGATTCTAATCCTAAAGTGTAACCAAGTTAACTTAAACCTATTCTTTAAGACCCAAATCTAAAAGCGAGTTTCTTAAAAATTTAAGGAACTCGCTTTTATACTTGGAATTAGGATGGTCGTTGAAATTAGGGTTTATAAGAATGGAGTCGAAGAATTATGTCATTAGTTGTTTTAGGAATTGCTTGTAGCCCGCGGCGAAATGGTAACACCACTCGCTTGATTCTAGAGGGGATGGAGATTGCGCGAGCTGAGGGTCATACAACGGAAACCATTTATCTCTCGGATTTAAAAATAACTCCCTGTCAAGGGTGTGGAGCTTGTTCAACTAATGGCATCTGTGTACTTAAGGATGATATGCCTGAGCTCCAAGCAAAAATCATTCGTTCTGACCGCTTAATTCTCGCTGCTCCAATCTTTTTTATGGGAGTAAACGCCCAAACAAAAATCATGATTGATCGAATGCAAACATTTTGGGCACTTAAATATTTGCACCACAAAACGTTTCTTCTCCCCTCAGGTCTTAAGCGATCGGGGCTGTTTATTTCTGCGGCCGGAACACGTAAACAAGATGTGTTCTTTTGTGCCGAACGCTCAATTAAAACATTCTTTCATATGTTAGATATTCACTACACTAAACCTTGTTTATTTAGTGGAATCGATAAAGCCGGCGAGATCGAGGACTATCCAAGCTACTTAGAAGAAGTGCGCAAGACTACTCAGGGTTTCCTAATATCCTAATATTGCGATAATTAGCTAGTCCATTCTGGAGGAAATTATGCTATAATAAATGTATATTGTATGATGGAAAGGAAATGTGTCTCATGCAAAAAACTTCTGAACCGTTAATCCACCCTAAGATTGCTATTGTAACAGATAGTACCAGTGATTTAGATCCAGAAATGATCAAGGAGTTTGGGATCGAGATACTTCCTTTGCATGTTGTTTACAAAGATCGAGAATACCTCGACGGAGTTAATATCAGTCCAGATCAAGTTTATGACAATATGGAGGTAGAAGTTCCCACAACTTCATTACCTTCACCTGCTGAAATTTCGAACTTATTTAATCGCTTAAGGGATGAGAAATTCACCCATGTTCTTTCCATACATATCTCCAGCGGCTTGAGTGGTACCTATGATACTGTCTGTCAAGTAGCTCAAGACTATAAGGATATGGTCATTGAAGTATTTGATTCCAAAGCGCTATCCATGGGGCTTGGTTTTCCTGTGTTGGAAGCAGCTCACAAACTCCGCGACAATAATAATTTCCAAAGTATTGTAAATGTAGCTGAGGCTGTTTCAAAACAGACTAAACTCTATTTTGTCCTTTCAACCTTAGAATATCTTAAACGTGGCGGCAGAATTGGCTATGTTTCGGGCACCATCGGGGAGCTACTAAATATTAAGCCCATTATATCCGTGAATGCAGAAGGGAAATATATTACCTCTGCAAAGGTCCGTGGCAGGGATCAGTCCCTTAAGAAGTTATATGATATCTTGGTAGAAAGCACTCAAGAGGGAAGCTACAACGTAGCCATCGTTCATGGGGGGGCAGAGCAGGAAGGACGTAAATTATTAGAAAACGCTCGTCAACTTCCCAACATTAAGCAATTGTTATTTAATCAGATTAGTCCAGTTATGGGCGTTCATACGGGCCCGGGGCTGGTCGGAATCATAATTTCTCCTGTACTTGAACCTTAGTCGTAAGACTGAGGTTTTTCTTAACTCTCAAATAGTTTCGTGACCTAGCATCTATCTAAAGGGAATTTCACATTTACTGTCGAATTCTTTCGAGATTATCTTAACAAATGCATTAAGCGGGTCTGTCGATAAGGGAGAGTTTATATGTTAGAAAAAGAGCGCTGGTACGCCGTGGTTAATCCTAAATCAGCCAATGGGAGTACTTTCAAACAGTGGCCAGTGTATTTAAAACGACTAGAAGAAGAGGGATATTTAATCCAATATGAGTACACTTCAGGGCCAAGGGATGCAACTAAAATAACGCAAAGAATCTTGCAGGAGGGATATACTCATATTATAGCTGTCGGGGGAGACGGTACCATGAATGAAGTGGTTAATGGTTTTTTCACGGACGGCCAAATGATTAATCCTGATGCAGAGTTAGCCCTTTTTTCGCATGGCACCGGAGGGGACTTAATACGCACACTTATGATTCCGAAGGGAATTGAGGGTTTTTTGGCAATCTTAAGTCAGAGACGCAAGCGCAAGGTCGATGTTGGAGAAGTGTTTTTCCAAAAAGATCATGGGCAGCAAGAGAGCCGCTATTTTATTAACGTTGCGGATGTCGGATTAGGTGGAGAGACAGTTGCTCGTGTAAACCAACAAAGTAAATTGCTGGGTGGGAAACTTTCATTTCTAATCGGATCAGTGATAAGTATCCTGCGTTACCGGAATAAAGTCATGCGTTGTGAAATCGACGGTAAATTAATTTCCGAAGGACGACAAAACAGCATTATGGTTGCAAATGGTCGGTTTATTGGTGGGGGCATGATGATCGCACCCCAGGCAGAATTAGATGATGGGCTGTTCGATGTGGTCTGTTTAGGGGATTTTTCAACTCTAACGCTCCTTCGGCACTTGCCTAAGATATATCGTGGAGCACATCTAAAAATCCCTGGTGTGGAGGTGTATCGCGGACAATCTGTTGTCATAACATCGACTGAAAAAGCACTGCTAGATATTGACGGAGAGCAACCCGGATATGCACCTATTACTTTTACCCTTCATCCCAAAACCCTTTGCCTATGGGGTTAATCGACAGTATTAAATTTTACAATTAGAACAGGTATGGGGTAGTTATGCAGAGCCTTGCTCTGCTTGACTACCCCAGCTTAGATTGTTGTTGTACCTATCTAGAGATCAGGTTTATTTCTAAGGTCAATAAAGGTCAAAAAATCTCTGACCATTATTGACCTTAGAATGATTATCGATTATAATTTAACTATCAAGGAAAAAATACCATTGAAGAAATAGAAAATTCAAATCAAAAAGCATAACAATACCTGGAAGTGAGCCTGCGTATGCAGAGTAAATGAGGTGAAACTATGGATTTTAAGGATTATTATGTAGGTCTTGGAGTATCTCCTGATGCCGATGAAAAAACAATTAAGAAAGCCTATCAGAAATTAGCTAAAAAATACCACCCGGATGTTAATCCGGGAGATAAAGTGGCTGAAGAAAAGTTTAAAGAGGCTACAGAAGCTTATCAAGCGATTAGCGATCCAGAGAAACGACGTAAATATGATGAACTCCGGCAGGATTATCAACACTGGCAGAAACGTGGAGGACGAGGAGATTACAACTGGGATCGTTGGCAGACAAATCCCGGCAGAGGGGGTAGCGGGAGTCAGGGTCACACCATGTCCCCAGAAGATTTTGCAGAAATGTTCGGTGGCGCTGGAAGAACGGGTGGCTTCGGTGGTTTTGGAGGGGAAGGATACTCTGATTTCTTCTCTACCCTGTTTGGAGGGGGCGGTGGGCAAGGCCGTGGCTTTAGCGGCGGCTCTACAGTAGGCCGTGGTCGTGCTGGTCAGGACACTGAAGTTGACGTCCAAGTGAGCCTCGAAGAGACGTTTAATGGAACGACACGTCTCATCCGTACAGGGGAAAAACAAATCGAAGCCAAAATTCCAAAAGGGGTTCGCACTGGTTCGAAGGTGCGACTCACTGGTCAAGGCGGCCCTGGGATTGCAGGTGGACCAGGTGGGAATCTCTATTTAAATATTACTGTAAGTCCTCATGTTCACTTTGTCCGTGAAGGAGATGATTTAAGGGCCAAGCAGCCTCTTGATTTCTATCAGGCGATCTTTGGCGGAGAAGTTAGTGTCCGAACGTTTGATGGAGAAGTTCTTCTCAAGATCCCTCCACGCTCTCAGAGCGGCAAGAAATTCCGCTTGAAAGGAAAAGGAATGCCCAATATTGAGCGTCCTGATCAACGGGGAGATCTCTTTATCGAACTTTCCATTATTCTTCCAGATGACTTGAGTGAGCAGGAACTATCCACCCTTCAAGAGTTAGCAAATAAACGAGGATGAGTTTCAACCTAAACTACAAACCTAATAAGGAGTGAGCAACTATGTCTTTTGATACCAATCGACTTACCCAGAAATCCCAGGAAGCAATCACAGAAGCCCAATCAATGGCGGAACGCAATGCCAATAGCCTAGTAGAGCCAGAACATCTAATACTCGCCCTTTTAGAGCAGGTAGAGGGTGTTACATCTCAAGTTTTGACAAAACTAGACATCGCGACGGGTGTACTGATCTCAACAATCCGTCAAGAGATTAATCGATTTCCGCGCATAAGCGGTGGAAACGTGCAAATAAATATTTCCCCACGCTTGCGCACAGTCTTGGTGGCTGCTCATGATGAGATGGCGACCTTTGGAGATGAATATGTCAGTACAGAACATTTACTTTTGGCCATCTTGACAAAGGCTGGAGGACCTGTCGAAAAAATTCTTAAGCAAGCAGGACTGAATCGAGAGAAATTACTGCAAGCTTTGCGAGAAATCAGAGGTACTCAACGCGTTACCAGCCCTAATCCTGAAGGCACTTATGCAGCGCTGGAACAATATGGGCTTAACCTAGTGAAGCAAGCTCGTCGCGGTCGTCTAGACCCAGTCATAGGCCGTGATGAGGAGATACGTCGGGTTATCCAAACTCTTTCCCGTCGTACTAAAAATAACCCCGTCTTAATCGGGGAACCTGGGGTTGGGAAAACTGCCATTGTAGAAGGGCTAGCTCAACGGATTGTACGAGGAGATGTTCCGGAAACTATCAAGGATAAACAAGTTATTTCTCTGGATATGGGAACCCTAATCGCAGGTGCAAAATACCGAGGGGAGTTCGAAGAACGCTTAAAAGCTGTCCTAAAGGAAATTCAAGATCGTGATGATGTGATCTTGTTTATTGATGAATTGCACACCGTCGTTGGAGCAGGGGCTGCCGAAGGGGCTATGGATGCCAGCAACATGTTAAAACCAATGTTAGCGCGTGGAGAGCTTAGCATGCTTGGGGCAACGACTCTCGCTGAATACCGCAAACACATTGAAAAAGATGCAGCACTTGAACGTCGCTTTCAACCGATCCTGGTCGACGCTCCCAGTGTTGAAGATACCATCTCTATTCTGCGTGGTCTTAAGGAACGCTATGAAACCCACCATGGAGTGCGAATCACGGATGGAGCCATCATTGCTGCAGCTATGCTCTCGGATCGTTATATCAGTGACCGATTTCTCCCCGACAAGGCGATTGACCTGATCGATGAAGCTGGAGCACGAATGCGCATGGAAATTACGAGCGATCCCTTTGAATTAGATCAAATTAAACGCAGAATGATGCAATTGGAAATTGAACGCGAGGCTCTTAAGAAAGAAAAAGATGACGCAAGTAAAGATCGTTTAGCAAAGATTGAAGAAGAGTTAGCAAATCTCAAAGAAGAACGTACCGCACTAGAAGGGCAGTTACAAGGTGAACGGGAAGTTCTGGCTCAAATTCAACAACTTAAAGAAGAGATTGACCGCTCGCGTACTCTTATGGAGCAAGCGCAACAGCAATTGGACTACAATAAGGCTGCCGAACTCCAGTATGGTATCATTCCGACTCTAGAAAAAGAACTTCAAGTGGCAGAGCTAAACCTTCAAGCCAAGAAGAATTCACTCTTAAAGCAAGAAGTAGTGGAGCAAGATATTGCTGAAATAGTGGCAACCTGGACTCATGTTCCTGTTGCCAAGCTTATGGAGAGTGAGATGGAAAAACTCGTCCATATGGAAGAACGTCTTCATCAAAGAGTGATCGGTCAAGAGGAGGCTGTTCGTGTAGTTTCTGATGCTGTCCGCCGTGCACGGGCAGGGATACAAGATCCTAATCGTCCTTTAGGCTCATTCCTTTTCTTGGGACCAACGGGAGTTGGAAAAACAGAACTGGCCAGAGCTTTAGCCGAGTACCTCTTTGATGATGAACAAGCGATTGTGCGGATTGACATGTCAGAGTATATGGAAAAACATACAGTCGCGCGTCTCATCGGAGCCCCTCCCGGATATGTCGGATATGAAGAGGGTGGACAACTCACAGAGGCTGTTCGTCGTAAACCTTATAGTGTCATCCTCTTTGACGAAATTGAAAAAGCACATGGTGATGTGACCAATATTCTCTTGCAGCTCTTAGATGATGGCCGCTTAACGGATGGTCAAGGGCGCATAGTAAACTTTAAAAATACGGTGGTCATCTTAACGAGTAATATCATCTTATCTATTGAAGAACTGATCAGCCGCAATGCAGCTCAAAATGAAGTTCGCTCTGCCATTAACGAACAACTTCGAAGGCACTTTCGTCCAGAATTCCTTAACCGGCTTGATGAAGCGATTGTCTTTCATCCTTTAGGGCGTGAGCATATCGGCCGGATCGTAGATATTCAACTTGAGTTGCTGAGTAAACGTTTAAGTGAACGCAGACTCTCGCTGGAATTAACTCCGATGGCTAGTGAGCAACTGGCTAATGAAGGGTATGACCCAGTTTATGGAGCAAGGCCGCTCAAAAGGGTCATTCAACAGCGTCTGCAAAATCCTTTAGCTCTTAAACTCCTGCAGGGTGAAATTAAGGACGGGCAACAAATTCAAGTGGATGTTGATGGGGCAGGATATTCGTTTTCCCAGAAGATGAACCACTAAGTCATTTTTGAGATTCCACTGATCTATAGATTTTCAAAATAGTTATGTTTCCCTGTCCAATGAGGAGGAGTTTGGGGAGAAAAATCTCGAAGAGGCCGAAACAGTGCATCATGCATCTGCTTCGGCCTCGTTTCAACCTCCTATATCAGCTTGAAGTATCCTGCTTACTGTATTCATACGGGTCAGTGTCTTTTGTATAGCACTCGCAGTTAGGGTAACGATTTAGAGGTTATTATCTATCGCTTGCTCAGATGTGAACAATTCTTTGGCCATTTCTAAATAACGAATGGCCTGATCTACTTGGCTTTTAAGTTCATTTTTCCGTTCCCATAATCCTTCTATTTGCTCCTCAAGCTGGACAATTTCAGCCCGCTTTTCCAGGAGCATAGTTTCTACTTCAATTTCCTTGGACTTTGAAAGCTGTGTGGCTTCACTGATTAATGTTTCTCTTTCACTTTGAGCAGCTTGTAAAACCTCGTTAGCCTGTTTATTGGCATCATCTTTTATTTGATTTGCGACCCTCTGGGCGCTGAGAAGGGCATCCCGCAGGTCTTTTTCAATTTGTTCATAGGACTTAAGACGGTTGCCCCATTCCGAGTTTTGTTCCCGTAAGCTGTTTATTTGTAAGCGCAATTCTTTGTTGGCGGCATTGGCTTCCGATAATTGACGGTCTGTTTCTGCCCATGCTTGATCGACAGCCTCCGAATCATACCCACGGAAAACTCGTTTGAATTCTAGTGTGTCCATAGTTTCCATACCCTCCTTTTTATACTTCACAACTTGCATACTTATAAATAAGTAAGGATCATTTTGTTATTTTCTTTCCAGTTTAACTTATCGGGATCTGTCTGTCTAGAATAATAATAATTTATATTTTTAGTGAATAATTTGCGATCTTTTTACACATCCTGAAACTGTTATGTAAATTAATGTTATAAAGGGAGGGATTTTAGGATGCAATTAAATGAGCTGGAAATGAAGAAGATTCTTGACCAAGGCATGTTAACCCGAAGTATTATCGAAAACGAAACTGTCATGAAAAAGTGTCAAATGTACAATGAGATGGCAAAAGATGCTGCAGTTAAAGGGTTTTTTAAAGAACAGGTCAAAGGTTTAGAGGATGTCATCGGATATTTTAAAAAAGAAATGGTGGGACTTCAATAGAAAGGGGAGCTTTGAAATGAGTCAATTTACGGATTTGGATATGCTTTATGATTATGAAAAGGACGCTGCTGCTGCTGCAATGGGCTATATGACACTAGCTACGCGTGCTCATAATGGTAATTTAAGAGATATGTACTTACGCTTAGCTAACGAAGCTACCAATGCCCATAGTAAGGTGAGCAAATTGATTAATCAAAGCGGTGGTATAGCCTGAGGTGACTATAATATTAAAGAACCGGGAACGAATGTTCTCGGTTCTTTAATATTATTCATCATGTTTCCCGACCATGGTTAAAGTGAATTAGACTAAAGATTAACCTGCCACTTGACGAGAACGGTAAAGTGCAGTTTTGTGGCGAATGCGTTGGATTGCATTGTCCAAAGATTTTGGATTAAGCCCCAGACGTTGAGTCACCTCACGTTGTTTGAACCCTTGTATGAAATAATGCTTAAAGACTAGACGTTCAAGATCTGAGAAGTTCTTATTTAGGCCTTGAATCATTGTAATAGCTTCGTCATTTGCGATCACCATTGATGCAGGATCCTCAGCGTTCGGTAATAGTTCTAAGAAACTTGTTTCCTCTGTTTCAGATAAGACATTGTTAAGGGAGTATGCTTCGTTTAAGTTAAGGTGTTTCTGGCGAGTATACTTGCGAAGGCTATCAATGAGTTTGCGTTTTATAACCATTCGTAAAAAATGCAGGAAAGGAATTTCTGAAGTTTGATCATAAGATAAAACGGCTCTGTATATTGCAATTCGGCCTTCTTGCATTAGGTCATCATATTCCGCTCTTGGTAAAAAATATTTATACGCAATGATACGCACTTCAGGTTCATAGTGCTCGATGATTTCGTTTAATGCTTCTTTATTGCCTGAGCGTGCTGCTTCAAGCATGGCCGTTTCTTTATCTTGGGCTCCAATGTTCGAAGTCATAACACTCATCTCCTATCAAAAATTATACTTGATCACCTCTATGAGTCTAATGGAGATGATCTCTTTTGACAAGAGTATTTCAGTGGACAATCCTCCAAAACCTGTAAATAAAGTTACTTGAGCTTTAAATTCTTACGCTTAAAAGGATTTAAGTAAGTTTGCTGTTTCAATAGCTGTCATAGCAGCGTCAAACCCTTTATTTCCAGCTTTAGTTCCTGCACGTTCAATCGCCTGTTCGATACTATCCGTAGCTATAACTCCAAAAATCACAGGAACGCCGGTCTGTAGGCCTACCTGGGCAATACCTTTACTGACTTCATTGCTGACAAGATCAAAATGAGGGGTAGCTCCTCGAATAACAGCACCTAAGCAAATTATGACATCATAACGTTTAGAATTGGCCATTTTTTGAGCTACAAGTGGAATTTCGAAGGCGCCTGGTACCCAGGTGAGTTCAATATCATCGTCCAGACAACCATGTCTGCGCAGGGCGTCCATGGCACCTCCGACTAATTTACTGGTGATAAACTCGTTAAAACGTGCAGCAATAATTCCGACTCTAAGTCCTTGGGCTAATAAATTTCCTTCATATGTTTTCATAGGAACTTCCCTTCTCTACAATATTTTTGCCTTATGAACGATCCTCAAATCTACTATTGAACACTTGTTAAATAATGCCCCATTTTTTGTTTCTTAGTGCAAAGATATTTTGAATTTTCGGGTTTGCACACAGTTTCGAGAGGGACGCGTTGTACAACATTTAAGCCATACCCTTCGAGACCTACAATTTTACGTGGGTTATTGGTCATTAAACGTACTTTGGATATTCCTAGGTCTGCTAAAATTTGTGCTCCTACACCATAATCACGCAAGTCTTCCTGAAAGCCTAAAGCTAGGTTGGCTTCAACCGTGTCTTTGCCTTGTTCTTGAAGTTTATAGGCCTTCAGTTTATTCAATAATCCAATTCCTCGGCCTTCTTGGCGCATATAGAGTAACACACCGCGACCTTCGCGTTCAATATCTTCCAAAGCTCGACTGAGTTGATCTCCACAGTCACAACGCCTAGAATGAAAAACATCTCCAGTAAGGCATTCTGAGTGAACTCTGACGAGCACAGGAGCACCATCATCAACAGTTCCTTTAACGATTGCTAAATGTTCTTTCTGATCAATAATACTAAGATAACCTACAGCGTTAAAGTCTCCGAATTCTGTCGGAAGATGGATGCTTTCCACCCTTTCAATTAGTTTTTCTGATTGGCGACGATAACTAATCAGGTCTTTCAAGGTGATTAGTTTTAGATTATGCTTAGCCACAAAAAGAAACAAATCCGGTACTCTAGCCATGGTTCCGTCTTCATTCATAATCTCGCAGATCAGGCCTGCAGGCTGAAGTCCAGCAAGTCGCGCTAAATCCACGGAACCTTCAGTGTGCCCTGCACGTATTAAAACTCCACCTTCTCTAGCTTTAAGTGGAAAGATGTGTCCTGGACGATGTAATTTGCTAGGTTCACTTTCGGGATCTGCTAAAATTTTAACGGTTGCAGCGCGTTCGAAGGCGGATATCCCAGTGGTACTTGTGACAGCATCGACACTGACGGTAAAGGCTGTTTCGTGTGGATCTGTATTGTTAGTGACCATCGGTTCAAGTTGTAAAGCCCGAATACGATCCCCAGTCATCGGAACACAAATTAGCCCTCTTCCATAAGTCGCCATGAAGTTGATCGCTTCTGGGGTTGCCATTTCGGCAGCCATAACAAGATCCCCTTCATTCTCTCGATCCTCGTCGTCCACCATGACAATCATTTTACCTTGTCGAATATCTTCCAAGGCTTCCTCAACAGTATTAAATGGCATGTCCTTCACTCCTTTAATAATTTTCTTCGATTTGTAGAGGTTACCTCAAATAAAACCATGTTCAGCTAAAAAGCCTAAGGAAAGATCTTTTTTCATTTTATCTGAGTCCTTGCTCATTCCCATAAATCGTGCAACATATTTGCCGATCAGATCTGTTTCAAGGTTTACACTTGCTCCAATGGTCTTTAGTCCCAATGTGGTCTGATCAAAGGTATGAGGAATAAGAGAAACTGTAAAATAATCGGATTCCACATCTATGACGGTCAGAGAAATGCCGTCAATAGCTACGGATCCCTTAGGCAACAGAAAAGGCAATAGAGTAGGAGGGGCGTTGATTTCATAGACTAGGGCAATGCCTACTGGGGATATACGACGTATTGTGCCAACGCCATCAACATGCCCACTGACCAAATGCCCACCTAATCGAGTTTGAAGTTGTAACGCTCGTTCTAAATTAACTTGGCTGCCACCTTTAAGCTCAGCCAGATTAGTTTTTGCCAAGGTTTCAGCCATCACATCCACTGTAAATTCGCGGTCGCTCTGCCGAATTACCGTTAAGCAAACTCCGTTGACCGAGATGCTATCTCCTATCTGAGTTCCCATTAGTACCTTTTTGGCTTCAAGTGTAAGCTGCCCCGATTCTGGTAAGAGGCGCAGGCCGCGGACAGTACCCAGTTCTTCCACAATTCCGGTAAACAAGACTATCCCTCCTTGATGCAGCTTGGCTAAAGTGATTTATAATAAGCTAATAGTCACTTTAGCGGAGATATCCAGTAACATGTAGATCGCCCGTTTCCATATCAACTTGCACGTTATCCAGTGTCAAGGCCTCTGCCATACGCTGGATATGTAAACCTGATAGGGGAGAGGGACCATGCCCGCCAACTAGTTTTGGCGCAATGAAAAATTCGACTTTGTCAATACAGGACTCATTAATCAGTGATCCTGCCAATCTGCCGCCCCCTTCTAATAAGACACTAGTCCAACCGCGACGGACAAGATCCATTAATAGTTCTTTGAGGGGGACATATCTCGAAGTGTCATATTGCCAGACCTCAACCAGTTCATGAGCATGTTGCAAAGAATCGACCTTGTTCTTTGAAGCTGCAAGGGTTGTGGCAATGATGCAAGGGCTTTGTTGGGAAGCGGAAAGAATCTGAGCAGTTTCGGGTAAGCGTAATTGTCCGTCGACAATGACCCGCACAGGGTCTTTGCCCCCTGGAAGTCGACAGGTGAGTTGGGGGTTATCTTGAAGAACTGTTTCACTTCCCACCAAAATGACATCATAGTGATCACGGAGTTGGTGAACATAATGGCGGGACTTTTCCGAACTAACCCAGCGTGAGTCCCCTGTCTCTGTAGCAATTTTGCCATCTAGGGTCATGGCAGATTTATATAAGACAAAGGGTAAACCAGTCGTAATTGCTTTAATAAAGACTTCATTAACTAGGGTGGCTTCTTGGTCCAGGAGACCTACGTCTACCTGAATTCCAGCCTTACGTAAACGATCGATACCGCGACCTGCTACGATTGGATTTGGATCTCTCATGGCAACTACAACACGTTTGATCTCGGCTTTGATCAGGGCGTCAGCACAAGGAGGTGTTCTGCCAAAATGGGAACATGGTTCTAAGGTTACATAAGCCGTAGCGCCACAAGCCTGATCTCCTGCGGCTGTAAGAGCATGAACTTCAGCGTGAGGGGACCCAGCCTTATGGTGATATCCCTCTCCTACGATTAGGTCATCTTTGACAATCACACATCCTACCAGAGGATTCGGACTGGTTCTACCGACAGCTTTAACCGCTAGCTCAAGTGCTCTTTTCATAAATTTTTGGTCGTGTAAATTTGAAGGACTCGATTTAAGCATAGGATTCCTTTCTTAAAACTAGATTTAGTGTATCCAAAAAAAGAAGAAGTAAAAAATAAAAAACACCTGTTCTTTCTCCAGGTGTTGATCATAAAGTCACAGCTCAAAAAAGCGCTCAAACGCTTAAATGTGCTGTTCCTCTTCTCATCCAGACTTTACTGTCGGCCCCGGAATTGACACCGGGTCTGCCTTACGGCTCGCGGGCTTTACCGCCGGTAGGGAATTTCACCCAACCCCAGAGGAATAATACGGATTATTAAATTTCCTATAGTTTACTCCAGGTTGTTGATTTTCGCAACCCTATATTTTCCCATGCAAGGCAAGGAATTCTTCTCGTAATAAACCCATCAGAATTGCGTCATGGTAGTTTCCTAGTACGTAACGAGCCTCACGTTGACGGCCTTCAATTACAAAGCCAACTTTTTCATAAGCCTTAATGGCCCGGATGTTCTGATCCCAAGTATCCAGAGAAATTCGGTGAAAATTCCACTGGCTAAAGAGGTAGCGCGCAAAGGTGATTACGGCATCTGTGCCATAGGCTTTGCCCCAATAGTTTTTATCCCCAATAACAACAAAGAGCGCAACCGAACGAGCAGGGATATTGATTTCTTTAAAGCCAATGGTTCCAATCAGTCGTTCGTTTTCATCTAAAATTATATAGCGATGGGTATCGGGCGACTCGTCAAGAAACTTTACGGCGAGTTGATCTTTGCTTTGTAGGGTATTCAAGGGCCAAGCCCCACTAGACCATAAATTTACCTCTTGATCATTATACCATTGATAGATTTCGTCAAGATCATCTTCTTCTATCGGGCGAATGGAGGTTTTGAGACCTTTTAGCATCAAGCAGAACTCCTTAGTCATCGTTAGTATGTTTCATGAGACTTATTTTAGCATTGATTTTAGGCAAAAATCAAACTGGAAGAAGACCCTAGTGAGCGAAAATTAGGGTCAACAGCTTACTGAATCATACCAGCGGATTAATAGAACCTGTTAAATCCCGCTAGCAAGCTCTGAAATAAAAAAGGGTCTGAATTTATTCACGTTCCTAAAAGTGAATAAATTCAGACCTTTTGGCTAAACTGGTCGGGGCGACGGGATTCGAACCCACGGCCTCTTGGTCCCGAACCAAGCACGCTACCAAACTGCGCCACGCCCCGAATCATTAGAACGAACTTCATATTACCAAACCGAGGTAATCCTGTCAACCTAAATTGGTTATTTGTACGAACTAAAAAAACGGGAAATAGCTATTGATTTGATTTGAAAAGATTTGGTGACTAAACCAACATAAAATGAATGACAATTCATTGCCAAACTTAAAAATATATTGTAGAATAACTTATAATTAATTTTTCAAAATATTGAGTTATGTTGTAGGAAATACTATAATATTGTCAGAATATTTGTTATCCAATGAGTTTTTAACATTAATTAAATTATGAATTATACTTTATTTAGCTCTAGATTGCTACATGTTTTATTTTCATATATACTTTATACAAGCTATCTTATAAATAAAACCCTTAATAGGTGCTTATCTAGAGGGAGAGAAGAAAATGGGGAAAATTGGGATTGTTATGGATTCTACTGGATATCTTTCAAAAGAAATTCTTGAGCAATTTAAGATTCGCGTCGTACCCCTTAATGTTAATATTGGTGATGAAACGTTTTCTGAAACAGAACTAACCAATCCGATTTATTTTGAAAAGCTAAGTCATATCTCCGGTTTGTCGACAACCTCACAACCTTCCGTTGGCACATTCTTGGAAACCTATAATTCAATGTTTTCGGAAGGCATTGAGGATATTGTAAGTATTCATATTTCTGCGGCGATCAGTGGAACAATCCAGTCAGCTCTGATGGCCAAAGAACAAGCTTCCAGTCCGAATATTCACATCTTTGATTCAAGGTCTTCTGCTTTGGGTCTCGGTGTACTTGCTTGGGCAGCAGCAGAATGGGCAGAGCAAGGGTTAAGTAGTTCGGATATCATGGCGCAGCTTCAAACTCTTAATCAACAGACAGAACTATATTTTATAGTTAATACGCTGGAAAATTTACGTAAAGGAGGACGGATTGGTGGTGCAGCTTCACTAGTTGGAACTTTACTTCAAATAAAACCGATTCTTTACTTTAATCAAAACGCACAAATCGATGTTTTTGATAAAGTGCGGTCGCGTACTAAGGCATGGCAACGGGTACTTGACGAATTAAATCGTGCCTTAGCTACAGGAAAACGTTACCGTATTTGTGTTATGCACGTTAACATACCGGAAGAAGGAAAAATCCTACTCAACGAACTTAAGGTTCGATTTCCAGAACATGAAGTTCGTTTATTTGAAGCCGGAGCCGTCATTGCTACTCATGTCGGACCTGGAGCATTTGGCCTCACGTTTCACCCTTGGCCTGTTGTATAAAACTATCTCTTTTTACTGAAGTTGCTAGCCTCAGCGTTGAAACTTATTGATCGTTTAGTGAGCGCTATAGTTGCTCACACGCTCAAAGAGAAAACTGAAAATTTATAATACCCAGACAAAAATCAAAAAAGATTTCTCTTTAAGAGGAAAACTTAGCTTTCTAACGAATAATAATCTCATAGGAGGTTAAGCACATACGAATATTATGCGTTATTGCATTTTAAATTGACTCAGTAAGGTTTGTTGGTTTAATTAGAATATTAAGTATATTCTGAAAATTTTATTAATATCCATTTACACTTTGTGAATATTAACTCATTATCTTATAATTTTAAATTATTCTTGAAATACTGAAAAATTAGTCAATAAATTTTAAACTTTGGCAGGATTTTTAAAACAAAAAAAGAATAGGTTATATCAAGGGGAGATTAGATTGCAGGAGAAGTCTCATAAATATCAATCTAGAAGGAGTTGAGGCATGTTGAAAATAGCAATCTCTGGTAAAGGCGGGGTCGGTAAAACTACCTTTGCAGCCAATCTTGCCCATTGGCTCTCGCAAAAAGGGATCACTGTTTTAGCGGTGGATGCTGATCCCGATGCCAGCCTTGGGACGATCCTGGGTCTCTCTGAGGACGTTCTCTCAGATCTTAAACCGATTGTCGACATGAAAGAACTGATTGAAGCCAGAATGGGTGGTAGTGGAACTTATTACCCACTTAATCCTCAGGTTGACGATATACTCGATGATTACAGCATTTCAATGGGGTCGATTCGCTTTTTCCGGATGGGCAATATCAAAGGGGGAGGAACCTCCTGTTATTGTAAGGAAAACAGTTTTCTTCAAGCCTTGGTCAATTCATTGATTCTTGGCGAACAAGATACTGTGATTTTAGATATGGGGGCAGGTATTGAACAGCTTACTCGTGGTACTGCCTTAGGGGTTGATATCCTAGTCATTGTGACCGAACCATCTAAAGTTAGTGTCCAAACAGTAAAAGTTATTCAAAAACTGGCACTTGAGTTGGGAATTCCACGTGTGGTTGTGGTAGGGAATAAAGTACGCAATTCTAAAGATGAAAATTTTCTTAGAGACCTCTTTCCTTCAGAACAGCTAATTGGTATTATCCCTTACAGTGACGAGCTGTTGGAAATGTCCATTAATTCAGGCAGTGACGAGTTGCCTGGTGGGTCTCTGGGAGTTATTATTAATACCATTTATCAAAAAATCATCGATGAAGGGAGATGACAGAGGTTTTCGTAAGTAGAGATGTGAGTATTAGTATGAGACGAGATCTTAATAAAGAGGAGGGTGTAATATGCCTAGATATCGGGATTTAACCCATACTGCCCGACCATCCGACGCACCGCGAGTCGTTGACCCTAAGAATCCCATTCGTACTACCGACCCTGGCGCACTTCAAATGTTAAAATTGATTGAGGATAAAAAGATTGAGACGGTTTATGACCGTGTAGTTGCCCAACAACCACAATGTGCCTTTGGATATAAAGGAATATGTTGCCGAATTTGTATTGCTGGCCCTTGTCGAGTGAAAAAAGAGGATGGCCCTGGCAGTCGAGGGATTTGCGGAGCATCCGCTTACACGATTGTCTCCCGCAATCTTGTTCGATATATTGCTGGGGGTACGGCGTCCCACTCTGAGCATGCTCGCCATATTCTTCATACCGCACATGCTTTAGTTGAAGGACATGCCGATGACTATGAGATAAAATCCTCCGCAAAGCTTATGAAATTAGCTCAGGATTTAGGGGTTGCCACCCTAGACCGCGAAGAAAAAGAAATCCTGAGAGATGTTGTAGAGATCGGGTATTCCGATTTCGGCCGTTACCAAGATCGACCACTAGCCTTTTTGGATGCTTTTTTGACAGAGGGACGACGCAGAAAGTTTAAACACACCAACATTATGCCAAGAGCTATTGACGGTACTGTCACAGAACTTTTAGCACAAACGGCCATGGGCGTTGACAGTGATCCAGTAAATATCATTTTTGGTGGTCTTAAAGCTGCTCTCGCCGACTTAGGTGGAGAATATATCGGTACAACTCTGAGTGATGTTTTGTTTGGCATCCCTGAACCTATCGTCTCTGAAGCCAATCTGGGAGTCATTAACCCGAAAATGGTTAATATTGCTGTTCACGGACACAATCCAGTCTTGAGTGAAATGGTCGTTGCTGCTGCCCGGAAAATGAAAGCGGAAGCCGAGAAAGTTGGAGCTGAGGGAATCAATATCGTTGGAATCTGCTGTACAGGTAATGAGCTGTTGATGCGTGAAGGTGTCTATCTGGCAACTTCTTCAGCGTCTCAAGAAATGGCAATCATGACCGGTGCTTTGGATGCGATGGTGGTTGATATTCAGTGTATTTATCCCTCCGTGCAAACCGTGGCTGAATGTTTCCATACTAAAGTTGTAACAACCGAAGCTATTATGAAAATCCCCAACGCTCAACACATTGCTTTCAATACAGAAACCGCTATGGATGATGCTAAGAAGCTTATTGCCATAGCTATTGAAGCTTATAAACATCGGGATCCTAAGAAGATTTCTATTCCTACTGAACGTCATAAGCTTGTTGCTGGCTTCAGCTTGGAAGCATTGAAGGAGATCTTCTCTAAAATTAACCCTGATCGACCCATCTCAGTTCTTACGGATGCTATTCAGAGTGGTCAGATTAAAGGGGTTGCTCTCATGGCTGGTTGTAACAATCTCAAACGCTTACAGGACGAGTCCCATATCACAGTTTTAAAAGAACTCGTCAAAAATGACGTTTTTGTAATTGCCACGGGCTGTTCCTCTGGCGCCTTTGCAAAATTTGGACTCATGTCTCCGCTGGCAGTGGATACCTATGCTGGCGAAGGTCTTAAATCATTCATTCAAACCTTAGAAGCTGCAAATCCTGAATTATCAACTGGTTTACCGTTAGTCTTCCATGTTGGCTCCTGTGTCGATAACAGCCGCGGGATCGATTTAGCCATGGCTATGGCTAATGAACTCGGTGTCGATGTGCCAAAAGTTCCTTTTGTGGCATCTGCTCCAGAAGCTATGCATGAAAAAGCAGTCGCTATCGGAAGTTGGGCAGTCACAATGGGACTACCAGTCCATGTTGGATCCATGCCTCCCGTTGAAGGCAGCGACCTTGTCTATGGTATTACGACTCAAATCGCCCATGACGTCTTTGGCGGAAACTTTATTTTTGAAGTTGATCCAGTGCTTGGCGCTCAAAAGCTTATCAATGCTCTAGAATATAGGACTTGGAAGCTAAATGTTCATCAAAAGACTGCGGAAAAAAATAATACGGCAATAGCCCAAGGTTGGTAAGAAAGGAGGAATGTTTATGTCTATGGAGGAAATTTACGCAGACGCAATTAAGGACCCCAACAATCAACCCAAAAAACTCTTACGTAGAGTTTACGATGGCACCATAATTGCTATGACTTATGCAGAAATCCTATTAAATCGGGCGCTTAAAGACTTTGGAAGCGAGCAAATTGTTGGTTATCCGGATACCGCTTATCATCTACCCGTTATCACCTGTCTTTCCGGTGAAAAGGTTACTAAACTGGGTGAGTTAGTTCCAATTTTAAATCGCATGCGTAGTCAAATTCGTACAGATCTTACCTTTGATAACGCCAGGCTTTGGGGTGAATCCGTCCTTTATGCCGCGGAAGTCATTGAGACCCTTAATTATCTACGTGGGGAAGAACCCAAAGTTAAACCTTGGACTGGATTCTTAGGTGACCCAATTGTACGGAAACACGGGATTAAAATGGTTGACTGGACAATTCCTGGTGTTGCTGTTATTCTAGGTCGTGCCAAAGACTCTCAAGCTGCGAAGAAAATTGTCGATAATCTGATGGGTAAAGGCTTTATGATCTTCCTCTGTGATGAGATTATTGAACAATTGCTGGAAGAAAACGTCAAGATTGGGGAAGACTATATAGCGTTCCCACTTGGAAACTTTACTCAAATTATTCATGCTGTGAACTATGCGTTCCGTGCAGGACTCGCCTTCGGTGGAATTCCAGCTGGAGAACGAGAAAATCATCGTGATTATCAGCGTCGTCGGATTCGGGCTTTCGTTTTAAATTTTGGTGAGTTAGATGATGTTAAACTGGCTGCTTCAATGGGCGCAATTTTCATGGGCTTCCCAGTCTTTACGGATCAGGTACTCAGTGATGATATGCAAATCCCTGATTGGTACATTTCTGAGCCTGATTATGAGAAGATCGTTCCCTTGGCAATGGAAGTGCGTGGAATCAAACTAACCAACATCGAAATTCCTATTCCGGTAAACTTCGGTCCTGCTTTTGAGGGAGAAACCATCCGCAAAGCAGAAACCTATGTTGAATTCGGTGGCGGACGTTCTACAGCCTTTGAACTCGTTCAGACAGTTGGACCTGATGAAATTGTTGACGGTCAGGTCACAGTTATTGGGCCCGAACTCGATTCTATTCCTGAAGGGACCAAACTGCCTTTGGGAATTAAGATTGACATTTACGGACGTAAGATGCAAGCAGATTTTGAAGGAGTTTTGGAGCGTCGAATTCATTACTTTGCCAACTATGGGGAAGGTATTTGGCACGTTGCTCAGCGTGATTTGTGCTGGGTGCGGATTTCCAAAGATGCCAGAGCAAAAGGCTTCTTAATTAAACATCTAGGAGAGCTTCTGTTAGCAAAGTTAAAGCAGGAATTCCCGGCCATCGTCGACCGAGTTCAAGTCACTCTTATTACAGACCAAATAGCCGTTGAGGAAGGTCTTGTGAAAGCACGCGAACGATATCGTGCTCGTGACGATCGGATGAGGAGCTTAACAGATGAGTCTGTCGAAGATTTCTATTCCTGTTTACTTTGTCAGTCCTTTGCCCCAAACCATGTTTGTATTGTTACCCCTGAACGGGTCGGCTTGTGCGGTGCAGTGAGCTGGTTAGATGCCAAGGCCTCTTATGAAATCTCACCAAACGGACCAAACCAACCTATTCCTAAAGGGCCAGCCATCGATGAGTTAAAAGGTATGTGGCAAAGTACCAACGACTATTTATTTAAGGCTTCGAACAACACCTTGGAAGAGGTCAATCTCTATACCCTCATGGATAAGCCGATGACCTCTTGCGGTTGCTTTGAGGCTATCATGGCCATCGTTCCTGAAGCAAATGGACTCATGCTGACGACTCGTGAGCATTCAGGAATGACCCCTTGCGGTATGACATTCTCCTCTCTGGCAGGAACCTGCGGTGGTGGAATGCAAACTCCAGGATTCATGGGAATTGGCAGAACTTATCTGCTCAGTAAAAAATTCATTCCTGCTGATGGTGGACTGGCGCGTATTGTCTGGATGCCAAAAGAACTCAAAGAATTCTTGCGTGAGGACTTTATTCAACGCTCCATCGATGAAGGTTTAGGAGCAGACTTCATCGACAAGATTGCAGACGAGTCTGTCGGCACCACTGTCGAGGAAATCGTACCCTTCCTTGAGGAAAATGGACATCCTTGCTTTGCCCTTGAATCACTAATGTAATTGACCCACTAGACGACAAGGCCCTAACGGTATATCTCCAAGGGCCTTGCCAGTCTGTATTATTCGCCTATATCGATTAGAAAGGGGATTTAAAATGGCTCTTACAGGTTTAGAAATCTATAAACAACTACCCAAGAAAAACTGCGGAGAATGTGGCGTACCAACTTGCCTAGCCTTTGCTATGGCATTAGCTTCAGGAAAAGCAGCTTTAGACGCTTGCCCATATGTAACTGATGCTGCCCGAGAGAATTTGGATTCGGCTGCTGCCCCTCCAATCAAAGCCATAAAATTTGGTAAAGAGTCTGTGCTTGGAGATGAAACAGTCCTTTTCCGTCATGATAAGACGTTTTATCACCCAACCACGTTGCTGATTCAGGTCTCTGATACCCTAAATGATGAGGAATTGAATGCTAAAATCGCAGAGATCAAGGGCCTAGAATTCGAGCGTGTTGGTCTCCAATACACCATAGATGGAGTGGCTGTAATACACGAATCGGGAGACGCTGCGCGTTTTGCTAAGGTAGCTGCTGCTGTAGCTGAAGCAACAGATATATCATTGCTCTTGTTAAGCAGTGATGCTGGAGCTTTAAAAGTTGCCCTTGAGCCGTTGGCATCCCGTAAGCCCCTAATTGGAGTAGCAACTGCTGAGAATTATGAAGCTATGGTCAACTTGGCTAAAGATAACTCCGTTCCTGTTATTCTTAAGGCAGATGGCTTGGATGCTCTCGAAGAACTCGTCGTTAAAGCGACAGCCTTGGGCTATAAAGAGTTCGTCTTGGATCCTGGTGCAAGGACTCCTGTTCAGACGTTAGCAAATCTTACCCATATACGACGTTTGGCTATTAAGAAAAAATTCCGGCCCTTCGGCTATCCAGTCATTGCTTTCACAAGCAATACAGAGCCAATGGAAGAAGTCATGGAGGCTACTGTTTATGTGGCTAAATATGCCAGTGCAGTTGTCTTGAAAACCAGCAAGAAAGCTCACGTTTTACCACTTATGACCTTAAGACAGAACATATATACTGATCCACAGAAACCGATTCAAGTTGAGCCTAAATTGCATTCTGTAGGGAATGTCAATGAGAACTCACCATTTTACATTACGACAAACTTCTCCTTAACCTACTATAGTGTCGAAGGTGAAGTAGAAACCTCCAAGATTCCAAGCTACATTCTACCGATCGATACTGACGGAACCTCTGTTCTCACAGCTTATGCTGCTGGTAAATTTGAGCCAGAGAAAATCGTCGAAGCGATGGTGGCCTGCGGTATTGCCGACAAGGTAAAACACCGTAACGTTATCATTCCAGGCTATGTCGCTGTTATTTCAGGAAAGCTTTCTGAACTATCTGGCTGGAAAGCAGTTGTAGGACCACGGGAGTCTAGCGGAATTGTTTCTTTCTCGAAATCCTTAACTTAAGTTTTGGTGCTAGATACCATGATGCAATGCTGAGATCTGATTGATGTTTTCTATACAAAACTATATTATTCGTGGGATTTCTGGTGAAGTAAGGAAGTGAAAGCGATGTCCCAATTTCAAGTGAAGTTTATGCCCGAGAACCGAGTTGTTGAAGTACCTGATGGTACATCCTTGCTCAATGCAGCCGCTAAAGCGGAAATATTCATTAAATCTGGATGCGGTGGTAAGGGGACTTGTGGAGCCTGTAAAGTTGTCGTTTTGAGTGGGGATCCCACAGTAAGTGGAACCGGAAATTTGACACCTGAACAGCTTTCCAGAGGGGTCCGACTTGCCTGCAAAACCTTGGTCCAAGGGGATATGACAATTGAAGTGCCTCCAGAATCAAGGTTACAAGAACATCAAGTTTTAATGGGGGATGTTCAAAAAGGGTTCTTACAGGAAAGCGAACAGGATTTACTCGAAAAATTCGGGCATCATCCCTTAGCAATCAAGCAGAGGATTTCACTTTCCAAACCGACCTTGACAGAAAACTCCAGTGATTGGGCTCGCCTGAGCATAGAACTCCGTCGAGTATTGAAAACCGGAGATAAACCCATTCATATTCCCTTATCCGTTCTCAAACATCTGCCAGAGTCACTCCGTAAAGCAAATTGGGATGTATCCATCACTCTGACTGATACGAACACTGGATTAACGGTTACACACCTTGAAGCTGGAAATGATGTTCCTCCTTATGGGCTTGCCATTGATATAGGTACCACAACCGTTGTCGTTTACCTCGTCAATCTCTTAACGGGAGAGATTGTCGATCAACAGGGTACATACAACAAACAAGCGAAGTATGGGGATGACGTTATATCCCGTATCGTGTTCGCCGTTGAAAACGAGCAAAACTTACAAGAGATTAGAAACGCTGTAGTCGATACCATCAATGGCCTTCTCGACAAGATTCTAACTCGCCAGTCTTTGAGTAAGACGAATATCTCTAGCGCAATGGTAGCCGGAAATACGACTATGACACAGTTGTTCTTAGGTGTAGATCCACGCTATATTCGATTAGAGCCTTATATTCCAACAATGACAACTGTGCCATCTATCCCTGCTCGGGAAATTGGGCTTCATATGTTACCTGAGGCCTTGGTGCATTGTTATCCTTCGGTAGCGAGTTATGTCGGTGGAGATATTGTTGCTGGAACACTTGTCACGGATTTGGCCAACAACGAAGACATTATCCTCTTTATCGATATTGGAACGAATGGAGAAATTGTACTCGGAAACCAGGATTGGCTTGTTGCTTGCGCTTGTTCTGCAGGTCCGAGCTTTGAAGGTGGCGGTATTACCTTTGGTATGCGAGCTATGCCAGGAGCGATTGAGCGGATTATCATTGATCCCCAATCGTTGGATGTATCCCTGAAGGTGATCAATAACCAAACTCCTGTAGGAATATGCGGATCGGGGCTTGTGGATTGTATAGCCAAACTACTCAGTGCCGGTATTATCGACCGCGCTGGGAATTTCCAGCTAGGGCATAAATCAGGCTCGGAACGATTACGGGCCACTACCGATGATAAAGAATTTGTCCTAGCTTGGGCTCATCAAGCCGGTGGGGAAAAAGATGTGGTCATCACTGAAAACGATGTCAAGAATGTTATTCGTGCCAAAGGGGCGATTTACGCTGGAATCCGATCCTTATTAAACATGGTTGCAGTGGATCTTGAAATGATTAGCCGAATCGTCATTGCTGGCGGTTTTGGAAATTACCTTAATATTCATGATTCCGTTCAAATAGGCCTGCTTCCAGATCTTGAGCCAGACCGGTTTGTGTTTATTGGCAATGCTTCCGTTAAAGGTGCGCGTCTTGCCTTACTTTCTCAGAACGCCTGGCGAGAAGCAGAAGAATTGGGACGAAAAATGACCTATGTTGAGCTTTCAGTTGGAGCAACCTATATGGACGAATACATGGCAGCCTTGTTTTTACCCCATACGGATATATCCCTATTTCCATCTTTTCAATAACTATTATTATGGAGGTCACTTATGTCTAAATATATAGCAGTTGCAGGTAAAGGTGGAGTAGGAAAAACCACATTCACCGCTTTATTGTTAAGGCAAATGGTTCATCGCAAACAAGGGACTTCAATCCTCGCTGTCGATGCAGATCCCAATGCAAATCTTGGCGAAGCTTTGGGCCTAACTGTCACGTCGACGATCTCAGAATTGCTTGAACAAAGTAAGGATCCCAAAGCAATTCCTCAGGGAATGCCTAAAAACATCTTTATCGAATACAAACTCCAACAATCCCTAGTTGAGTCAAAAGAAATTGATCTACTAGTTATGGGGGGGCCACAAGGAGCAGGGTGTTATTGCTATCCTAATGATCTCTTGCGCAAACATCTTGAGAATATAGGAGAGAACTATGACTTTGTGGCCGTAGATTCTGAAGCTGGTTTGGAACACATCAGTCGACGTACTATTCCCCATATCGAGATCATGTTTGTAATCAGTGATTCTTCTGCACGAGGTATACGTTCGGCAGGACGGGTCCACGATCTGATACGAGGACTAAAGTCTGCAGTACAAACCATCTACTTAATTGTCACAAAGACAACGGAAGGTAGCTTGGAATCCTTGAGTGAAGAAATTAAACGAACAGGTCTCACTTTGATCGGAGATATTCCGTTAGATCCATTAGTTGTGGAATATGACTTGGCAGGTAAACCATTATATGATTTGCCTGATGATGCCGTCTCGGTAAAGGCTGTGGAAAGCATTCTGAACCGTGCCGGAATCTTTAACTAGAAAGGAGAGAAGTTCATGTCCGTAACATTAGTGAAAGAAAAGTATTCCAGTAAAGTTGGAGAGGTAGTCCTCGGCGCAACTGCTGAACAGGGAGGAACAAGAACCTCCACAATTACAGTTGGAGGAGATAGTGCCTTGCCTTTTCTCCATTTTGAAGGAGAAATGAAGAACCGTCCAGTGATCGCCATGGAGGTCACTGATGTCGTACCAACTTGGAGCGATATCATTACAAGCCAAATTGGAGATGTCATCAATAATCCAGCAGCTTGGGCGAAAAAATGTGTCGACGAATTTGGTGCCGATCTCATTTATTTAAAACTTAACGGTGCAGACCCTGAAGGGGAAAACCGTTCGCCTGAAGATTGTGCTCGTATCGTAAAAGAAGTCTTAGCAGCTGTGGGAGTTCCCCTTATTGTTGAAGGTTGCGACGACTCTCAAAAAAATAACGAGATAATGACAGTTATCGCAGAAGCTGCAACCGGAGAAAATCTTCTGATCGGTATTGCTGAACAGGATAACTATAAGTCCATTGCCGCAGCTGCCATGGTTCACAAACACACCTTGATTGCACGTTCTCCACTTGATATTAATATCTGTAAACAACTTAATATTCTGATCACTGAAATGGGACTACCACTCAACAAAATCGTCATCGACCCTACAGTGGCTGGTCTTGGATTCGGAATTGAATATGTTTATTCTATCATGGAGCGGGCACGTCTCGGAGCCTTAGCCGGTGATAAAATGCTTTCCATGCCCATTATTTGTACTGTTGGTTATGAAGCCAATCGCTGCAAAGAAGCCTATGCATCAGTCGAAGAGTTTCCCGGCTGGGGCGATCTTGAAGACCGTGGATTGCTTTGGGAGGCAGTAACCGCTTCTGGAGTACTACAAGTTGGTGCTAGTATCCTTGTTATGCGTAACCCTGCAGCAGTAAAGGTTGTCCAGAAGAATATTGCTGACATGTTCAATAAATAGGTCATCATTAAACTTCAGATGGAGTAAAACTCCATCTGAAGTAAGTTACATTTATCCGTGAAAATCACCTTCCTATAGTATAATTTTATTATTTTATTAAGATGAAAGGACGTGACCGAATGCTTATTTTTGGCGAACGGATTAACGGAATGTTTACTGATATTGGAGAAGCACTTCGCAATAAGGATCCAAAACCACTCCAATACTGGGCAGTGAAGCAACAAGAAGGAGGAGCTCACTACCTTGACGTAAACTCGGGTCCAGCTATTCCCACGGAAGAGCGAGTCGCAGCTTATGAGTGGATGGTTAATGTCATTCAAGAAGTATCTGAATTGCCACTTGTTTTGGACTCTACAAACTATAATGCTATTGAAGCCGGCTTGAAAGTTTGTAAACGCCCTGCGATTATTAACTCTTGCCCTGCAGAACAAGTCAAAATCGAGCGTGTTTTCCCGATGGCGATTCAATATAACGCGGGTATTATTGGTTTGACCATGGACAAGAAAGGTATTCCTAAAGACGCTGAAAACCGGGTAGCCTTTGCCATGGAATTGGTAGCAGCCGCAGATGAATATGGCGTGCCAATGGAAGATCTCTATATTGACCCATTGATTCTCCCTGTTAACGTGGCTCAGGAGCATGCGCCTGAAGTTTTAGAATCCTTACGTCAGGTGAAAATGTTAGCAAACCCAGCACCACGTACGGTTCTTGGCTTATCCAACGTTTCGCAGAAATCACCGGATCGCAATTTGATCAATCGGACATACATGGCTATGGCCATTGCCTCTGGACTTGATGCTGCCATTATGGATGCTAATGATGATGACCTCGTTGATGTAGCAGCTACGTGTCAGATCCTTCTCAATAGGAGCGTCTATGCTGATTCTTATTTGAAAGTTTTCCGAGCACGCTAATTTCCTAAAGATTTGGGTAAGAGAGACCTAGTTTTGATCGTTAAATTCCTCGTAATTCAGCAAATTTGTTAAGCTCCTCAGAGTTAACTCTGAGGAGCTTAACAATTCCAGAACAATTCTGTGAGATTTTAATCCTTTGTTATTCATACCCTCCAGAAAACAAGCATAGCTATCAAGAGATATACAATCTATCTGGAGGTGTATAATTGGAGACTATTTTTCATCATGATCCACGAATTGAAGACTGGGTTAAGCAAATTACCGAAAAAATCTTTACAGTATGTTTACTGTCAGGAGTAGATTCGGAGGCAGAATTTCAAGAAGGTAGTTTGATTGTTGCGAAAATTGCAGCAGTATTTTTGGGTTTTGCTACGTTTCCTTCAGAATATTTAGAAGATGGCTTAAAACAACTTCTCGAACAGCAACTTCCTGACGCACGTGTGATTAATAACTTTCCGACGTTTCGCGAGACGATGAACAGGATGCTACAAGCAGGAATTTCGAAGGTGATGGAATCCCATCAGATAGCAGCCGAATGTATGAGACAAGAAGCTACAGAAGAAGCTATAGAGGAAGCTGCAGAAGAAGCTACAGAGGAAGCTACAGAGGAAGCTACAGAAGAAGCTATAGAGGAAGTCACAGAAGAAGTTACAAAAAAAGTTACAGAAGAGTTCGTAGAAAAAACTACTAAAGATGACAGTGAAAAGGTTATAATAACTAAGGGTAGTGCAGAAGGAGAACTTATGGTCACTTTAAAACATGTCCTAAGTTTTTCCTTTCCAAATAAAAAAATAACTTGGAACTCCAAGTTAATGGGTCAGACATTTTTAGCCCAAGTAGAGGATACACTGATTTGTCTACAGGATCCTAACCAGGCCATTGATTTGCAGATTTATATTAAGGAAGGTTGGAAAGTCGTCCTATGCACCACAGATGAGCTTAAATTTCCTCGTAGACTAGAGAGGAAATTTAGACAAGCTCAGCGATTAGGAAAAAGGTCCTATCTTTAGGATATTTCTTGCGAAGAAGTAGGAAATACTATTTCAGTGTCGAATTAAGGATAGTAGAGAAGGTTTAGGCATTAATCTAGATTGAAATGAGGAATAGTTTTGTTGGATCAGTTGGGAGAAATATTAAAGAAAACATTATCAGCGATTGAATCAGGAAAAGAAGAAATTTTCTTCATTGCAGAAACGTCACGGACTGAGACTACTCGCCTGATTAATGAACTCTCTCAGCTAAAACTTAACATTGCAGAAGTGATTTCCCAAGTGGACAGTCAAGAAAGAATTGATCGGCGCATGCGTCAGAAACTCATGGAAGTAAATCGTGCGCATCACATACACACCCAAGAAGAAATGATCGAGACTTATGCAGAAGCAAAAGATGCCCAGGTAAAATTACAACTCTTACAGCATAAGGAAGTTCAATTGCGTAATCGCAGAGATGATCTTGAACGATCCCTTCGTCAGATGCAAGCAACAATCGAGCGTGCTCAAAATTTGATGACTCAGGTGGGAATGGCAATCAGCTTATTACAAGGTGGTTTAGCCGAGGCCCTGCATACCCAGACCAACGAACAACGGTTTGAGATGGGTTTACGTGTAATTAGAGCACAGGAAGAAGAACGCCGACGCGTGGCGAGAGAAATTCACGATGGACCTGCTCAAACCCTCGCGAATATCGTTTTGCGTTTGGAAATTGCCGAAAAGTTACTTGAGTTAGATCCTAGCCGAGTCAAAGCCGAGCTAATGGACCTGAAAAATTTAGTACGGGCAAATCTCCAAGATATACGAAGAATAATTTTTGATCTTCGACCGATGGCTTTGGATGACTTAGGAATTGTGCCAGCAATTACGAAATACCTAGATAACTTCCAGGAGAATTATGGGATAAAATGTAAGCTTCGGATTGAGGGACGTGAAAAACGACTTCTTCCGGCTATGGAAGTTGCCCTTTTTCGTTTAGTTCAAGAAGGAATGACCAATGTTGCAAAACATGCCTGCTCGCCTAAGGTCGAAGTATGGCTTATATATCGAGAGGATTGGATGATTGCACGGATTCATGACTATGGCAAAGGGTTTGAGGTCAAATCTGCGATGAATGCACCCGGGGAACATTTTGGACTCGTCGGAATGCGCGAACGAGTAGAAATGTTCTCAGGGCGTTTTTCTATCCAATCTACTTTAGGGAAGGGGACTTTAATCGAATTGTCAATTCCATCGAGTCAGGAGGAGGTACGACAACTTGATACAGATCGTGATTGCCGATGATCACCCCCTGTTAAGGGAGGGACTACGTCGCATATTAGAATTTGAAGAAGGAATCGAAGTTGTTGCCGAAGTAGGGGATGGACAAGGTGCCATTAATGTCGCCCGAAAGATGAAATTCGATATCTTATTAATGGATCTTAATATGCCTGTGGTGAATGGCTTAGAAGCTGGACGTGTCATTCGTCGTGAATACCCGGATATTGGAATACTGGTTCTCACTGTTGATGATTCTGATGAGAAAATATTTCAAGTCCTTCAAATTGGTGTTGCAGGCTATCTTCTAAAAGACGTGGATTCTAAAACATTGATTCACTCAATTCGCAAGGTATATTCCGGTGAACCCATCTTATCTCCTGCTGTTACCGGTAAGTTAATGGGGCAATTGAGTCATCCAAGCCCCGTAAAAGATACTTGTGGACTCAGTGATCGAGAGATGGAAATTCTTCACTATGTGGTACAAGGCTCATCTAACCGAGAGATTGGTACCTCATTATTTATTAGTGAAAAGACCGTAAAGAACCATTTATCCAGCATTTATCGAAAATTAGCGGTAGAAGACCGCACCCAAGCGGCTTTAAAAGCAGTTAAGCTTAAGTTTTTCTTGCTTGATTAAAAATCCCGGAGATTAATTATATTGCGAATCTTCAGACAAACAGGTAAACTATTATTAGAAAATCGTTTAATCTTAAATCACAAACAATATAGAGTGAACTGCTATGCATAGAATTAATATTTAATTTGTAAAGCGTCTATGAAGCATTTTCTATTATAATTTAGATTAGAAAAGCTTTGCGAGGCGCTATTTTTTGGAGGATTGATTTGATGAAAATTAGTTTTTTCGGAGCTGCGCAAGTTGTCACGGGTTCATCCTTTCTTGTCGAATCAGGCGAATCACGTATCCTAATTGATTGTGGAATGTTTCAAGGCTCTAAGGCACTTAAAGAGTTAAATTACAATGAATTCCCCTATAATCCCGCGAGCATTGATGCAGTTATTTTAACGCATGCCCATACTGATCATGCTGGTATGCTTCCCAAACTTATTAAAGCCGGATTCAAGGGTTCAATTTGGGCAACCCCTGAAACCATAAAATTATGTTCTATCATGCTTCCAGATAGTGGTCATATTCAAGAGATGGAAGTTGAACGCAAGAATCGTAAGCGTTTAAGAGCAGGAATTCAACCCTTAAATCCAATCTATACCGTCCAAGATGCCATTGATACTATAGCGTATTTTAAGGCAACCTCTTATCAACAACTCGTTGACTTAGTTCCAACCTTGTCGTTCAAATTTTCTGATGCTGGTCATATTTTGGGTGCGGCACATGTTTCACTCTATGTTAAAGAACAAGACTTTACTAAAACTATTGTTTTTTCTGGTGACATTGGAAATAGTAACCAACCTTATGTTGAAGATCCCAGCATTATAAACGAAGCAGATATTGTCATAATGGAAACGACTTATGGGAATCGACTCCACTCCGAAAAGTCCGAAAATAATCAAACGATTGACCGTATGGAGCAACTTGCTGAAACAATTCGTTCAACCCATGAAGCTGGAGGGAATTTGATTATTCCTGCTTTTGCAATTGAACGTACCCAAGATTTACTATTTTATCTCCGAAAATTGCAAAACGAGCAGCGCATACCTACTTTGCCAGTTTATATTGACAGTCCTTTAGCCATCGCAGCAACAAAAATATTCCAAGAAAACACAGCCCATTTTGATCAAGAAACACAAGACCTGATTAAGCAGGGCAGTAATCCCTTGAAAATGCCAAACGTTCATTTCAGTCAGACCGCTGCAGATTCTATGGCTCTAAATAAGATTGAAAAAGGAGCCATTATTATTGCGGCTAGCGGCATGGCTGATGCAGGGCGGATTAAACATCATCTCAAACACAATCTTTGGCGTGAGAACGCTACCGTATTATTTGTAGGGTATCAGGCCCAAGGAACCCTCGGTCGTCTGCTATCAGATGGCGCAGAGGTCGTAACCATACATGGAGAAAAGGTAGCGGTCAAAGCACGTATCAATCATATGGATGGCCTTTCAGCCCATGCGGACCAAGGAGAATTACTTAATTGGCTTTCTAATTCACAAAAAAAAGCTGAGCAAATTATTCTAGTTCACGGAGAGTTAGAATCTCAAACGATCTTTGCTGAGAAAATACAACAATTGTTCGAGAAGAAACCCATTATTCCCCAACTGGGAGAAATGATTGAGTTCTTGTCCGATCAAATCATTCTTCATCCTACTCCAAAAGCTTGGTTAAGAACAGAGCCTCAAGGTATAACCGAGGATAAGGGACGTTTGGCATCTGAACAAGAATTTGCTAAATCAACCCAACCTTCTGTTCAGCAAAGTTACCATCGAGACAGAAAGCCGAAAACAGGCCTATCTCGTACACATGTTAACAGAGCTTATGTACGGCTTAGGAACCATCTTAAACAGCTTATCGATGATGGGCAACGAACCCGTGATTATGAGAAGGTTGTCAACCTCCTTGATAGCATGACCCGCTGGCTGGAAGAACAACGTAAAACACGACACTAAAGAATTAAGGGTGTTAAAGCCAGGCATATTCCGATGTTTGGCGTTTTATACCGGCTAAGAAGCGGAGGGTTTCCTCACGGCGCTTTACGGCTAAACGTTTGCCAGCTTTTGTGGAGACTTTGTTAGGAAGAGCATCTGCGAAGAGGCGAGCTCTTTCGATGGCATCTTCAGGAGTTTGGATTAATTCATCTTGCCCGACTAAACTAAATAACCGCATTAAACCAATGTTGCCTAAATTATCTAAAATATCAGATTCGCGTAAGTAGACTGCTTCGTCACTCCGACCAGGTTCCGAATAGTACATGTGGTTTTCTATGGCGTCTAAAACTATTGGTAATTTGATCGGAGTGAACATCATTTGTTGCAAGATATTTGCAGCAACCCCTTTGGAACGTAAAGCGTGGTCAATACTCTTGAGGGCATAAACCGGGTATTTTCCCGTGTCATGTAGCATAGCAGCCGTATAAAGAACTTCATCATCAAGTGCTAAATGACTTGAAAGTTCTTTGGACAGATGATATACTCTGAAACAATGTTTAACTCCCCAAGCTGAGTGAGCTCCCGATTTATCGACGATCTGAATAAGTTGTTGTTGAAAGTCCATGTATTTTCCTCCTTTATCCATATGCCAACTATATACGCCAAAGGGCTATCATTATCCTTCCATAAAATGGCATTTATTTTAAGAGGTATTCATTGTTTTTTGTCAAAATAAAGAAGTGAACAGTCAATTTTTCCGCGATTCAATCTTATAATCAGACATATTGCACAATAAGAGAATTATCTTCTTATCATATTTTTGAACGGTACATGGGGAGTGACGTAAATGAATAAGGTTAGTGTTTATGGGAGCTTTACACAAGCTCTTTTCTTTTCAGGTAACGTTTCAATTCCGAAATATCTCTTAACTCATTATAAAGAAATTGGCTTGAATGATCTTGAGATGATGATTTTAATTCAGATTCTCTGCGAGGCAGAATCAAATCCCTATCCATCAATCGCTACTTTAAAGGGTCGAATGACTGCGTCTTCCTCCAATATTGAGGAGAGTCTGGGTCAGTTGGTGGAACGAAAATTGCTAACGATTGAAAGGTACTGGAATCCGAGCGAATCAAAGTGGAGTAACAGTTATAGTTTGGTAGGTCTGATAGAGGAACTTGCTGAGCTATGGGCGATAGAACGTTCTCAACAGTTGGAGGAAGAACGTACACTTAAACAAACTCTTACTCCCCCCCAGTTAATATCCCCACCAAGTAACTTGCCTATGGAAAATTTAGTACGTACATTTGAACAGGAGCTAGGTCGTCCGCTAACTCAAATAGAATGTCAAAACCTTGACCGTTGGTTATCGTCCCATTTTTCAGAAGAGTTGATTATTGAAGCCTTAAGAAGAGGCGTGAGCGCTGGTATTCGAAACTTTCGCTATTTAGACTCTATACTTCGCGAATGGGAAAAAAAGGGTTTAAAGACGCGGGCTGAGATAGAAACCGAAGATGCGTATTTTCAGTCTCGTCAGGATAAAAAGAATACCAAGCCTAAGAGTCAGACCCGTAAAACAACTCCTAATAAATATGAGAACTTTTATCTTTAAAACAATGTAAGGTTTTTTGTGAATATTAAGGAGGATATCTAATATGAGAAGTGTTAAAGATATCTTAAATAGTACGGGCATCACTAATAAAGCACTCAAGGCCGATTTAGAAAGGGATGTTCCGGCTCCTATTCCTTCTAAAACCTTCGAGTGTTCTATTTGCCAAGATCGAGGTATCTTTCTTGAAGGGGATTTAGCTTATCCATGTGATTGTATGAAGACGAAGAAACGGGAGAATCAGTTCCGCCATGCGAGGATCTCGAGGGAATTAATGAAATGTCGTTTTGAAAAATTCAGATTCGATTATTATACACAGGAAATTGAAGATCAAACACATCGAGAAGGTGCTACCAGGGCGTTCAATGCTTCTCAACGGTTTGTTGAAGATTGTCTTCAGAATCCCCACGGTCTAGGAATTATGTTTACTGGTCCAGTTGGATCTGGAAAAACATTTCTTGCCGCAGCCATAGCCAATAAGCTCATAGAATCTAAGTTACAAGTCCTTTTTTTGATTGTTCCTGATCTGCTGGATGAGCTAAGAGCAACCTACAAGTCTGAGATTAATGAGCTGGATTTACTAGATACTGCCCGCACAATTCCCATCCTTATCCTTGATGACTTAGGTGCTCATAATTATACGGATTGGACCCGGAATAGACTTTATTCAATCATTAATTATCGGATGAATGAACAACTTCCCACAGTGATTACTTCAAATCTTTCACTCGATGAAATGGAGGAGTATATAGGGGTTCGAACAACATCACGAATTATTCAATGTTCAAGAATTTTCCGCTTAACTGTCCACAATGATATTCGTCTTCAGATTTATCAGGAACGAGAAAGAAAAAATAAGTAAAAATATTTTCCCAAACCTATGCATGTCTACTGAGAGACATGCATAGGTTTTTTTAAAGATTAAAATTAATAGATATAGGAGGTGTTCAAGTTTGTCAAAAATCATTACGATTAACCGCAAATACATCGTCATGGTCGCTAGCGTTCTTGTAATCTGTCTCATAGGATTTGCAGGATTTTCATTCTGGCAAAATTCAGAGGCAAGTGCATCAAAGAACAGTGGGATTCCGGAGATCAAAATGCTTGGAGTGACCGTAGAACCAGCTTCAGTCGTTAAGGATCTCACGTATGGCAGTGTAACTTTAAAAGGGGCACAAGTGATTACCACCAAATCATTTGATCTTATCGCTACAGTTCAAAACACATCAGCTAAAAAAATGACGAACATTCCAGTGGAATTGCAGGTAACTTTGGTTGGGGATAACACTAAGAAAGTAACCTCACCTGGAAACTTACCATCGTTAGAACCAGGTGCCATGGCCCGCGTCGCTTTTCGTCAGATTAATGTCTTAGGCGATGCATTAGGAAAGAGTTCAACAAACGGGCAGCATTTAGTAACTTTGAGAATAAATCCCAACCCTGAGGGGGGAGTAGAACAAGCTACAGAAGCAAGTTTTCGCTTCAATGTAGATACGACAGTCAAAGTGCCTACCACTGTGCAAAAGCAGTAAACTCCAGATAAAGCTGAACATTGAGACATCCCCTAAAATAAGTGCTAATGACTAGCACTTATTTTTATTTCATATATTGAGCACACCAATTAGACGTGCACAGAACTTTTCGCTTCCATATATTATATCGAAGGGGGCATTCGAATGTTTGTTAATTCGTCAATAAGCCTGAGCGAAGCGCCGCTCAACCTAGGAATTAGTATATTTGCTCCCATCAGTTCTGCGACGGGGAGTGGAACACTGTTTTATATCCAACCTCTATTAGCGGGGAGTGTTTGTGAAGCCTCTTTGGTTATGATCATTGCAGAACTTTTACTATATATTACAAAACAAATTTTCCGTGTTGACAGGATACCTGTTCTTGATGTCAAGAATGGTCAAATAGTGCAAATGCCTTTAACAGAACTCCAAGAGTTTTTAAAATGGATGACAAAGGGAACGAACTACATTACAAACTCTAACTCACAATCTAACACATCTACGGATGTCAGGAACCTATCAACGAATGGAGAGTTGATGACTGGACAACGAGGCCTTATAACTCCAGAAAGTCTTGAAGCACCTCTAGTTATTGCCATATCCATTACAGGAAACTATGCAGATCTTCTGTATTCACCTGCAGTTAGCTTGATCGTGCCGGTCCTTAAGTTCCCTGGCTTACGAGGATCACTTCCTCTGCTGATCTTGGGGCTAATTGCTACGATCTTTATTCGTTCAGTTGTCACACCGGATTTAACGGGAGCTGAGACACTTACTAAATCAAAAGCAGTAAATAACGATTCGAATCGTTTCCTGAACCTAACCCCCAACGATCTTTTAGAAATGCTGTCCAGGTTCGGAAAACACTTTGGCTCAAAGTGAGCATATTTGCATTTCTTTCACTAACTATTTATAGTACAATGTGTTTTGTGGGCAAACTAGATTTGAATTTAATTTTTTTATAAAACATTAAGTTTAATCGCGAAACATTAATTGTAGAAGTGAAGGACGTGTAAGAGTGTTAGTTAGAGTAAGAAAATTTGATCGTGAACGGTTAGCTGGAGCTACAATACTAATTAGTCTGATTATTATCCTACTATCCATGATTGGAATAGTGTTAGCAGATGTTAAAGTTTCCAACATAGAATTAGTTGACCGCGGTCTGTATACAATTATTACGAATAATGGACCGATTAATGTTGGTCAAGAAGATATTTTGAGAATCGAAAAAACCTATACGAAAGCTGCTGTCACAGGTACAGCTGTAGAGCTTGATAAAATTTATACGACAAAAGGGTTTATCTATATTTCTTCTTTAGATCCCTTTTACAAGACTGGAAATCAGCTGATCAACTCGGTAGATTCAGAGAGTAAGCCTGTTTGGATTCCTTCGAATAATACAGGATCTGAGGTAACCCTTGATCAACGTCAACGCGCTAATCTAAGCTTAGTCAAACCATTTAATTATGCAATAGGCACCTCTTCGAAGCTGGTGATTGTAATCTTTTCAGTTTTATCAATGCAGTATCTCGCGCTTTCTATTGGAGGGTTGGCTTTAATAGTTCTTATTTTTCCCTTGCGTTTAAGCACTGAAATACCTGATCAATCACTAATGCGCCAAGAGAGAGAGTATTGTTCAAATGAGGATCAGATAGACGCAGTTGCCAAATAATCTGAACTCAGTTTTCCTTTAATCTGCAGGGATACTACCTGTCATGGTCGAAAGTTAAGGAGAAACTCGTAATCTGAAATAGGCGGTTTGGTAAAAAGACATAAAGCAATTGATTTACTATGACAGAAAAGGAGTCTTGTCATGAAAGTATCAGTAAAATATATTAAAGGAATGTTTTTTCAGGGAGAAGGAAGTAGTAAGATGATGACTAATATGGATGCTAGTGTTAATGCAGGAGGAACTGGGCATGGAACTAGCCCAATGGAACTACTTCTAATGTCAATTGCCGGATGCAGTGGTATGGATATTGTTACGATTCTTGAAAAGATGCAGGTTAAAATACAGCGTTTTGAAACTACCGTAGAAGGTGAACGTGCCAACGATCATCCGAGGGTTTTCAAGGATATTGAACTAGTTTATAAGTTTTGGGGTGAAGCTCTTCCTGAAGTCAAACTGAGGCGTGCAGTACAACTCTCGATGGGCAAATATTGTAGTGTTGCAAACATGATTGATAAAGCTGCCAATTTAACCTACAGGATTGAAATTAACCCTCTTAAGGGGTCATAATAAAGCGATTTTACGTGAGAATAGAGCCGTTCTAGCTATAAAAAGGACGGTTCTATTCTTTTTCAAACACCAAAAGTAGTCATACAGGTCAACATAATTGAACTATACAAGCAAATGGGATTAATTGGAGGGCGATTATTGATTATTTTTTCCAGATACTTAATAGGTATCCTTGATAGAACATACATGATTTGTTATACTGAGAACGGTGTTATTAAATAACCTTAAACTTTGTAGTAATTCGTTGGCCGCACATCTCAAAATCTGCGGTTGTTTTTTATGAGAATGGAATCTATGCCAGTGTCATTAAAGAAAATTTTAATTTGTTACAAAAGAAGGAGATAGAACTTGCATGATAAAAAAGAGTAGAATTAGGATAAAGAAGATTTTGTTATTCATAAGCTTTAATATCGTTTTCGCAGCAATCCTTATTCCATTTGTCTTGTTCTGGGGACCGTTTCAATCTCTTAAAACTGTAGCTGTGGGTGCAGTTGCTACATCACGACATCCTCAGATAGTACAGGCATTTTTATCTCCAGATGAAATTAATCGGATTATGAATGGGAGTTTATCTCAAGACTCAAGCGGTGGACAAGCTTTCGAACGCAAGCAAGTAATGACGGATAAGAATTCAGGAATAACTATTGAAGATATTCAAGGCCGTAGCTTTAAAGGTAAAGTAATGTTGATAAAAGACCCTAAGCGAGTAAAATTGGCCGTAACCAAAGAAATTGGAGTTACAGGAGAACGAGTTAGCGATTTTGTTAAGGACATGGGAGCTGTTGCTGGGATTAATGCCGGAGGGTTCTATGACCCTAATGGAAAAGGAAACGGAGCTTTTCCTGACGGTCTAACCATGCAAGACGGAAAGTTAGTCCACAACAATGTCGGTGACAAAGCGGTAAATATTGTCGGATTCGATGATAAAGGGAAACTTGTCCTTGGTAAAATGACCGCAAAGCAATTAGTAGAGAAAAACATTCGCGAAGCAGTAACCTTTGAACCCAATTTAATAGTCGATGGTAAACCTGTAATTTCGGGAGACGGTGGATGGGGGATTGCTCCACGCACCGGAATCGGCCAAATGGCGGATGGAACCGTAATTTTTGTCGTAATTGATGGACGACAACCGACCTGGAGTATAGGGGCCACCTTACGTGATCTCATGAATGTATTTGCTGATTATAATGCTGTCAATGCTATTAATCTTGATGGTGGATCTTCTTCAGAACTCGTCTATGATGGTAAAGTAATGAATAAACTTTGGAACATTTTCGGGGAGCGGTATATTCCCACAGCCTTTGTAGTGACCCCTTAACAACTTAGTTTTATTTAATGTTCAGCTTTTAGCTTGAACCAGTTGACTATTCTATAAAGGAGACCTCGCATGAAAAAGAAACTGCGTATTATATTGGTTTGGATATTAGTGTCACTCATCCTGCAATTTGGAGCGTACTCCTATTTGAACATGCAAGTTGCCAATGTACTTGCTCCTAAAGGGGATATCAATGAACCAATCACAACGCAACTTAAAGCAACCATCCCAGGCTCTAATCTCAAGAATATTCAAATATCCTATGCTAAGGATTATTTGGCTTATACGGAGAACGGGACACTTAAGATTTTTAACCTGGCGAAAGAACGAATCGTCTTCGAAAAGGAGCTACCCTCGGCAGCTGATAAAACACTGGGTGTACTCACCTACCAATGGTTGCCTGACAGAGACACACTACTCTATTTCTATGCTAAGAAGAATCCTAATCCAATAACCTATGTTCCCGTACAACCTACTAAGCCAGTAACCCAGACTCCGGCTAAAGACCCAGAAGCAGGGGTACTTCCCCAAGATCCAAAAGTGGAAGACCCCAATGAAAAAGTTAAAAAAGAAGTCCCTAAAGAGGTTCCAGTTGAACCTAAGCTTGAAAAGCGGTATGGAAATCCTCAGATTACTGAACTCTATACACTGGCACTTCCCAATAGTGATGAGGATACTCCGCCTGATGATCGATTCAATCAAACCATTAACACATTCCCTGCAGGTGGGAAAATTGAAGAATTAGTAGTCTCAACTTCAACCAATTTGATTTACCTTACTGTCAAGAACGGATCGACTGAACTACTCATGGAAATTGATGTCATGAAAAACGTGCGACAAATCAATCGATCTGGGGAGACCATAGATGACATGGTTGCTTCAGATCGCTATGGAACACTGTATATTAACAGTAAAGTAGGAGGAACCCAACAAGTCATTGCATTAAGTGGGGATAAGCGTATCGTGATTTCAAAGAATAGTAAAGATCGGGTCATAGGTCTCGGAGACGGCAAGGTTTATATTGGGGAAATTGAAAACAATAAACTGATTAGGATTAAGACAACAGCTGACCGTGTAGACCTGGCCAGCAATCCTGCTCTTAAGACTGAATGGGAAGGGTCCCTACCCTTTAACAATGATAGGACGCTGATCGGGTCAAAGGGTCAGGTAGTCACCTATGATCAAAGTACTGCTTATATTGTAACGAATGGTCAACTGAAAGAGCTTAAATTACAAGGGGATGAGAATTACATCTCAGAAGATGGTGCAGAGCTTATCCAACTAAATCGCTCAGGAACATCCACTATAGTAGAGTTAATACCTCTTAAATCTTAGATAATAGCTTTTAAGGTTCACTAGATACTCAGTTAAATCAAGGGACTGTCTCATAATAATGTCCGTGGACATTCTCGAAAAGGCAAAAAGAGAATTGTGATCGCGCAGCGGCATAGATGTCTGATAGTGCAAAAAGGACGGGTCTTCGGACTCGTCTTTTGGCATTTA